>NZ_CP154625.1:2162301-2471201 GCF_051148895.1 Terrisporobacter vanillatitrophus | reverse complement strand
TATAGTTATTGATTTTGAAATTGAAATTTTTTTCAATGACAAAATAATAATTATAATAGCAGGTATTAATAAAATAAAACTTATATGAAAATCATTGTATAAAGTTAAACTCAGTGAGTTATCAATAAAAGTTAAAGGATTTTCAAAGGAGAACAACAGATAAAAAACAACACTAATTATAGTCGGAATAATACCAAAGATGAAAACTTTTTTAACATAGTTAAATAAATCAACTTTAGTCAAATTACAGAGTAGAAGTAAACTAGAAGATAGAGGAGAACATCTATCACCTAAATATGCTCCAGACATAATTGCTCCTCCCACTAAATTCAAGTTAAGATTAGATGCCTGTGCGATAATAATAAGAGGTATACCTATGGAACTTACAGTACCAAAGGACGTTCCAATCAAAAAAGAGGTTATACTTGGTATTAGAAAACAAAATAAAATAAATAGATTAGGGTTAATATATTTTAATGAATAATAAACTATAGCAGGGATTGTGCCACAACTTAACCAAACGCTTATTAAAATTGAAATTAATAATAAAATTTGTATAATGGGAAAGCTTCTTTTTGACTCAAAGGTATATAGTTTAAGAAGATCTTTCATATTTTTATTTCTTTTTATACCTATTAAGGAAAATAGAATTAAAGAAATAGTTAAACCATATCCTAGAAAAATATCGTTAAAAACACTAAATATTAACATTATGATTGTAATAACAATAATTAAAAAAATACTCATACAAATAATTCCTCCAATAATTTATAATTATAATAAGATTATAGAGGAATAATATTAAAATATTAATCGAATATAAAAAATATTTATAAAATGTATATGGTAAAAGGATAGAATTAATTGTTGCTAAATATTGGAAGGTAATATATACTCATATTAAATAAGTGAATATTTAAGGTAGAGGTGCGATTTTTATCAGTAACAGTAAGGAGTTAAGCAACGTTGATTTATTGTGAAAGGAAACATCGCCGAAGCATATAACTGAAGCTTTACGGTTATTTGGCTGGGGGTATATATAATATATGTGCCACTGTCACTAAGAAATTAGTGTTGAGCTATCAAATGGATTTATAGTTTAGTATAATTATGACCTTGATGCTCTTACATCAAGGTTTTTTTATGAGAAAAATAGCCCTTATAATGTTCACTATAAAACTATTAGGGGGAAAATAAAATGAGAAGAAGAAATTTAAGATTATTTTTAATGACAACCATGTTATTCATAATGACGACGGCATTATCCTTTGCAGAAGAAGTTGATATTGCGGCAGAAAATGCAGCTAAATTTGGGTTATGGACTTTAATACCACCATTAGTTGCCATTTCACTTGCTTTTATAACTAAAAATGTTATAGTTTCTTTAGTTATAGGAATTATGTCAGGTGGATTTATATTAAATATAACTGGAAATAATCCTTTTATGGCAATATTTTATTCATTCCTAGACTTAATTCAAAGAGCTGTAGGATCACTGGCAGATCCATGGAATGCAGGTATAATTCTTCAAGTTTTAGCAATAGGAGGAGTTATAAACTTAGTTGGGAAAATGGGTGGCGCAAAAGCCATAGCTGAAGCTTTATCAAATAGAGCAAAAACAGCAAAAAGTGCTCAAATAATGACTTGGTTTGCAGGATTATTTGTATTCTTTGATGACTATGCAAATTCTTTAATAATAGGCCCTATGATGAGACCAGTTACAGATAAAATGAAAGTATCAAGAGAAAGATTAGCTTTTATAATAGATGCTACTGCAGCACCAGTTGCAGGGATCGCAATAATTTCTACATGGATAGGTTTAGAAGTTGGGCTTATTGGTTCTGCATTTGAAAGTATCGGTGTTGAAACAAATGCTTTTGGAGTATTTTTAAATACAATTCCATTTAGATTCTATAATATATTAATACTAGGATTTATAGTAATTACAGCTTTACTTTTAAAAGATTTTGGACCAATGAGAAAGGCAGAGATAGAATGTAGAAGAGGAGGCCAAACTCTTACTTCAAATGAAGAAGTTAATAAACAATTAAGTAAACATGATGACATGGAACCATTAGAAGGTGTTAAGTTAAGTATATGGAATGCGATAATACCAATAGGAACGTTAATAGTTGGAGCATTATTTGCTTTTTATTATAGTGGGTATACTGCAATAATGGGAGGAGAAGATACTGCAGTAATTCAACTTATGCAAAATGCACCAGCATCATTTGATGCAATAAAAGAAGCTTTCTCAAATGCAGATGCATCTGTTGCTCTTTTTCAATCAGCTTTATTTGCAGGAATAGTTGCTATGGTTATGGGTGTATGCAAAAAAATGTTTAGTGTATCAGAAGCCTTAGATATATGGGTAGATGGAATGAAAACATTAGTAATAACAGGTGTAATATTAATATGTGCATGGTCACTTTCATCAGTAATAAAAGAATTAGGAACAGCTAAATATTTAATTACATTATTATCTGGTTCTCTGCCTCCATTTATATTACCAAGTTTAATATTTGTACTTGGATCAATAATATCATTTGCAACAGGAACTTCTTATGGAACAATGGGAATACTTATGCCACTTGCTATACCTCTTGCATATTCAATAAATCCAGATATGTCTTATGTAATAGTTGCAACATCTGCAGTATTAACTGGAGCTATATTTGGGGATCATTGCTCTCCAATATCAGATACAACAATACTTTCATCAATGGGTGCTGGATGTAATCATATAGATCATGTTAGAACACAAATGCCTTATGCAATATTTGTGGCAGTTATTACTATAGTATTTGGATATATACCAGCAGGCTTTGGATTACCTGTGTATTTTATTTTACCATTAGCATTTGTGGCTATGTTTATAGGAATACAAGTACTTGGTAAGAGTGTGGAAGAAGGAAATGAAGTGTTAGATAATTAATTTTAAAAAGACTTAAATGGTAATGCATTTAAGTCTTTTTTTATGCAAATAATAAGTTATAGAGTTCGTAAAAGGAGAAATTACTATGGCTTACGTAAATTTTAAAGAAGAAAATTATAAATTAAAGATTCAGTTAGAAAAAAGAAAAAAGAATAATGAAAAAAATTATAGTTATATAAGTAAACATAAAAATGAGATGACTAACTATGATCCAGATAATAGATATAGTTATGGAATTATAGAAAACGAATTTATTGGTAAAAAAGGATTATTAGATGAAAAAGATTATTATAATATTTCAAATAAAGATATAGTATGCACAAATTTCAAAGATTGTACTTTTGCAAATACAAAATTTATTAATTGTAGAATAATAGGCTGTAAATTTTATGATTGTAAATTTATATTAGGCGGTGTTATTTTTGAAAATTGTATATTTATTATGGAAGATAATATACAATTACCATCATTGAATAATACAACAAATTACTCTTGTGAATTCTATAATTGTGAGGTTTATAGTGAATTTAAAAATTGTGATTTATCATATGTAGTATTTGAAAATTGTTTAATAAAAAATACTTCATTTGAAATATGCATGATGAAAAGCATGATAATAAATAAATGTGAGTTGAATAAAATAAAAATTTCAGATAGTGACTTAAGTGGATTTAAAACACATAAGTGTTATATCTTAGATTTTGAATTTGATGATAAGTATAAAACTAAATTAGATGAAAAAACATTTTTCGATAAATTAGTAGAAATTCAAAAAAATAGAGAAGAGTACCAAGGATTATATATGACATACCAAATTATTGCAGATAAATTTAAAGAAAATACCTTAGATAATAACTTTGGAGAATATTATTATTTGTGTAGAAAAATTGAGTGCAAGACTCTTGATCCTATACCTAAAATAGGATCATATTTGTATAGGATGTCTTGTGGATACGGAGAGAGACCTTTTAATGCACTTTTTATGGGCATATTTTTAATAATGGTATTTGCATTTTTATATTTAATTGTTGGTATAGATATCCATAATAATTATGTTATTTATAATTTAGAGACACTCAAGCGTTTTAATTTTATGAAATTTATTAAAGATTATAATGAATCTTTGGCACTAAGTTCAGGTATATTTTTAGGGGTAGGTGGATATAGCAGTGAGCCAGTGCAAATATCACTGATAGTATCTAACATTGAAATGATTTTAGGAGTAATAACAGTAGGAGTTGGGATTGGTGCAATAGTGAGAAAAATTATAAGATAATATTTATGAAAAAAAAGGAAATTTACCATATAATATAGTATTTATTAATATATATATCGATATTTTGCAATATTCTAACTATTAAATTTTATATTTCAAACAAATTGATAATATGAATAATTTATGTTAAAGTGATTTTTAAATTTTATTTACTTATTAAGGGGTGGTATATTGAATAATAAAGAGTTATTAAAGAAAAATGTAACTAAAGCAGAAGATTTAAACTTATACATGAATCTAACTAAAGAGGAAGAAGTAAAAATGAATGAAATACTTGAAAAGTATCCTATGTCCATTACACCTTATTATTTATCTTTAATTGATTTTGATGACCCAGAGGATCCTATAAAAAAAATGTGCATACCTTCTATAGAAGAAACAGATTTAAGTGGGAGTTTTGATACAAGTGGTGAAGCGGATAATACTATTATTACAGGAATGCAACATAAATATGAACAAACAGTTATAGTGTTATCTACAAATCACTGTGCAATGTATTGTAGACATTGCTTTAGAAAACGATTGATAGGTTTATCTGATGAAGAAATTGCTAAGCATTTTCAAGAAATGTTAGCATATGTTAAAAATCACGAAAAAATAAGTAATGTACTCATTTCTGGAGGGGATTCATTTTTAAATAGTAACAGTAAAATTGAAAAATTTTTATCTGCACTATGCGATATTCCTCATATTGATTTAATTAGATTTGGGACAAGGATACCAGTAGTTTATCCTGAGAGAATAACAAGAGATAATGAACTTAAAGAAATACTTAGTAAGTATGGTGAAAAAAAACAAATTTATGTAGTAACTCAATTTAATCACCCTAGAGAGGTGACTAAGGAAGCTGCTGAGGCAGTAAAATATTTAAGAGAAGCTGGTGTTATAGTAAAAAATCAAACGGTTTTGTTAAGAGGAGTAAATGATAGTATTGAGATTCTTGGAGAATTACTAAAAAATATAACTGCTATAGGAATAGTACCATATTATGTATTTCAGTGCAGACCTGTAACAGGTGTGAAAAATCAGTTTCAAGTACCACTTAAAGAAGGAATTGATATAGTAGAAGGAGCTAAAAATTTACAAAATGGCCAAGGTAAATGTTTTAAATATTGCTTATCTACAACGAGGGGGAAAATTGAAATAATAGGAAAAACAGGGGAAAATGAAATGGTTTTTAAATTTCATCAAGCAAAATACAAAGAAGATAGGGGAAGAATATTTATAGAGAAAGTTACTGACGATCAAACTTGGATATATTAGAATAACTTATTATAATTAGTCATCTTTAAAAGAAAAAGCTTAAATTATCTTTTAGAAGATGTTTAATTTTTATATCAAGTATATACAATATAAAAAAATATAGCAATATATTACTATACATAAAAACTTAAGATGCTTTATAATGTAACTATAAGAAGTGTAATTAATAAATAAAAAATTTAATATTATACTAAGCAACTTTCTTATATAAAATAGAAAGGAGCGTTAATATTTGTCATGCCAAGTAATAAAAAAAATAACGTTAATCCTTATATTACCAAGTCAATAAAATATATTAATCAGAATTTAAAGAAAAAAATAACAATTAATGAAATTTGTCAGTATATTAACTTATCTAAATATTATTTTTCACGAATGTTTAAAAAAGAAATTGGTGTAACTCCCTATAGATATATATTGAATTGCAAAATCGAGGCTATAAAAGAAGATTTATCTAAAGGAGTAGACATAAATACCGTAGTAAGTAAATATGAGTTTTATGATTTAAGTCATCTTAATAAGAATTTCATAAAAGTATATGGAATAACACCACTAGAATATCAAGAATCCTGTAAATCAAAGAATGAATGATTTTTATTTTTTTATGCCAAGTTATTATGTAGATATCTACATATATAATAAAATTATTTTATTTTTAGGAGGTTTTAATAATATGGCTTTTACATTTTATATGCCAAGTGTTAGTTTAATGGGACCAGGATGTTCAGACAATTTACCAGAGGAAATAAAATCAAGAGGATTTAAAAAAGCTTTAATAGTTTGTGGAAAGAGATCTGCTAGTAGTTCCGAATTTAAAGGAATAACTGATAATTTAGGAGCTAACGGTGTAGAATTTGTGGTATATCCTGGTTCTCAACCAAACCCTACTGTTACTAATGTAATGGATGGAGTTAAAGTACTTAAGGACAATGGATGTGACTTTGTTATATCTTATGGTGGAGGGTCTCCACATGACTGTGCAAAAGGTATAGCTTTAGTTGCTACTAATGGTGGAAACATAAAAGATTATGAAGGTGTTCATGTATCTAAAAATCCTCAACTTCCACTTATAGCAATAAATACTACAGCTGGTACTGCTTCAGAAATGACAATATTCTCTATAATAACTGACGAAGAAAGACATGTTAAAATGGCAATAGTTGATAAACATGTTAATCCAATTCTTGCAATAAATGACCCTAATTTAATGGTTAGTATGCCTACTTCTTTAACTGCTGCTACAGGAATGGATGCATTAACTCATGCAGTTGAAGCTTATGTATCTACTGCTGCTACTCCAGTTACAGATGCTTGCGCACAAAAAGCTATAGAACTTATAAGTGACTACTTAAGAGATGCAGTTGCTGATGGAAATAATATGGAAGCAAGAGATAAAATGGCTTATGCTGAATTCTTAGCAGGTATGGCATTTAATAATGCTTCACTTGGATATGTTCATGCAATAGCACATCAATATGGTGGATACTATAACTTACCACACGGTGTATGTAATGCTATATTACTTCCAGCAGTTCAAGAATTTAATGCTAAAGTTGCGGCTAAACAATTAAAAGATTGTGCTAAATTCATGGGTGTAGATGTATCAGGAATGAGTGATGATGAAGGTGCTGCTGCTTGTATAGCTGCAATAAGAAAGTTATCTGCTGATGTTAATATACCTAAAGGATTTACAGAACTTGGAGCTAAGGAAGAAGACTTTGATATATTAGCTACTAATGCATTAAAAGATGCTTGTGGCGCAACTAACCCAATTCAAGCTACTCATGATGAGATAAAAGCTATATTAGCAAAAGTTATGTAGTAAATAAAAGTTAATTGATTTTTTTATAAATATAAAATATGTAAATTAATCTTACTTTAATAAGCTATAATTGATAAATGCAGTTTATCAGTTATAGCTTATTTATTTTTTAAATAACATTTAAATTTTCACGATTATATTACGAGGAAAATATAAATTAAAAAGGTACAAGTAAGTTAAAATGAAATTTAGGTAAAATTATACTAAATGATATATAATTTTTGTGTAAAATATTTTAAATAAGACATAATGTTGTCATATTAATGGTGATAATATTAAAATAAGTAAGATAGCTTATATTGAAAAGTATAGTGCTTGATTTTAAAAATAGTGGAGAAGGAACATGAAAATTAATAGATTAACTGAAATTATTTTAATACTTTTAAATAAAAAGATAGTAACAGCTAAAGAATTATCAGATAAATTTCAAGTATCAACTAGAACCATATACAGAGATATAGAAACGTTATCTTTGTCAGGAGTTCCAGTTTATATGAGCAAAGGTAAAAATGGAGGAATTAGCTTATTAGAAGATTTTTGTATAAATAAAACCTTATTATCGAAAAATGATAAGGAAAGTATAACGTTGGCACTAAAGGCTCTGTCTACTATTGAATATCCAGATATAAATTCTATAATTGACAAAGTTGGGTTTGTAAAAGGTGCAAATGACAGTGATAATTGGATAGATATAGATTTGTCAAGGTGGGGATATAAAACATATGAAGATGATAAATTTGATAAAATAAAAGATGCAATTTTAAATAGTAAATTAGTAGAATTTAGCTATATTAATAGTTTAGCTAATAAATCTAAGAGAGTTATTGAACCAATTAAACTCATTTATAAAGGTCAAAGTTGGTATTTATATGGATATTGTAGATTAAAAAAAGACTTTAGATTATTTAGAATAAGTAGAATAAAAGATTTTGATGTAAAAAAAGAGTATTTTACAAAAAAGTATTTTGAAAAACAAGAAATAAATAAGGAAGAAAAGGAAGTTTTCAATACTGTTAAAGTAAAATTGCAAGTTAAAAAGGAGGCTTTATATAGAGTTTTTGATGATTTTTCAGGCGAATCAATTATTGAAAACAAAGATGGAACTTACCAAGTAACTATAGAATTTCCCGAGAATGAATGGTTATACGGGTATATACTTTCTTTTGGGCCATATGCTAAAGTTATAGAGCCATTGCATATAAAAAATATAGTATTAGTAAAAATAAAAGAAACTTTAAATATGTATAATAAAAATACTTAATATAATTTAAGAAAAAGGAAGATTTGTTATGAAATATGAATGGAGAAAAAAAGAAAAGCAATATTACTTGCCAAAAGCAAAACCTGAAATTGTAAACATTGAAAAATTTAAATTTATACAAATAAGAGGAAGTGGAAATCCAAACGGTGAGGAGTTTTCTGAAAAGGTAGGAGCATTATATTCAATAGCTTATACAATCAAAATGATGCCTAAAAAAAGTATAACTCCAGATGGGTACTTTGATTACACTGTATATCCATTAGAAGGAATTTGGGGTTTAGACGAAGAAGGTAAGAAAAAAGATATACTTGATAAAAATAATTTAGTTTATAAAATAATGATTAGACAACCTGATTTTGTGACTAAAGAACTTTTTGATTTGGCATTAGATATGACTAAGAAGAAAAAATTTAATAAGTACTTAGATGAAATAGAATTTGAGTATATAGATGAAGGTATGTGCGTTCAAATGATGCATATAGGGTCTTTTGATGAGGAATATAAAACCTTTGAAATTATGAAAGAATTTTGTCATGATAATAAGTTATCAATAAAAAATAAAAACCATAGAGAAATTTACATTTCTGACTTTAGAAAAACCTCACCAGAAAAGCTTAAAACAGTTTTGAGGTATATGGTAGAAGCTAATTAAGGAGGTATTCAAATTGGATTTCATAGATATAAACTTGGAAAATATAGACAAAGAACATATATGTTGTGCCATTTCTGATAAAAAAGGAGAGTGTCAAGTTTCATCAAAAAAAACTTGGCTTAAAAATAGATTAAAAGACAATATAGTATTTAAAAAAGGTGATGTTAGAGGCAAAGTTTTTATTGAATATATACCGGCTGAAAATGCTTGGTGTCCGATTATTGCAGATAATTACATGTTTATAAATTGTTTTTGGGTGTCGGGAAAATATAAAGGACAAGGTATAGGTAGTAAGTTACTAGAAGAATGTATAAAAGACAGTAAAGGAAAAGGAAAGAAAGGATTAATAGTATTATCCTCAGATAAAAAGAAACCATTTTTATCTGATAAAAAATATTTTATAAATAAGGGGTTTTCAGTAGCTGATACTGCAAAACCTTATTTTGAATTGTTGTATTTGCCTTTTGAAGAGAATGAATTTATACCTAGATTTAAAAACACAGTAAAAGAAGAATCAATTAATGAAACAGGATTTGTTTTGTATTATTCACACCAATGCCCTTTTACTTCTAAATATGTTTCTATGATAAAGGATTATGCAAAGGTAAAAGATATAGATTTACATATTGTTAGATATGAAAATAAAGTTCAAGCACAAAATTCTCCAACTCCCTTCACCACATATAGTTTATATTATAATGGCAAATTTATAACTCATGAAATTTTAAGTAATAAGAAATTTGACTATATATTTAGTATGATAAAGTAAATAAAAATAAAAGACCAAAATATTAAAATTAGATTTTGTATAAGGTTTATTAATATGCTTTATATAAAAGAGGGGAGTGTAGATAGGTTTGTGTAAAAACAAACTTACCTACACTTTTTTAGTATTTAAAATTGGTAAGTTTGGAATAATATTCATATTAAAATTTATGGAGGTTTGTAAAATGAAAGATATAATTATTCCAGATATTGATTATCAAGCAGAGGTGAAAAAATGTAAGACAATGGAAGACATCGTTGGAAAAAATGGATTGATGCAAAAACTATTCAAGGATGTAATGCAACAACTTTTAGAGGCTGAAATGGAAGAACATCTAGGTAGAGAGAAATATGAAAGATCTGATAATAATGATACAAATTATCGAAATGGATATAGTTCAAAGACAATAAGTAGTAGTTTTGGTGATATTGGATTAGATGTTCCAAGAGATAGAAAATCAGAATTTGAACCGAAGGTTGTTAAGAAATATGAAACAGTATGTAATGAATTAGATAAAAAGATAATAGGTCTTTATGCTTGTGGAATGAGTGTGAGAGATATTCAATCTGAAATGGAAGAGCTATATGGTATAGATGTATCACCTTCAATGATTTCTAAGATAACAGATAAGGTTGTTGAGGCTGCCGCCGAATGGCAAAGTAGAACACTTGATGAAATTTATCCTATAGTATATATGGATGCTATGCATTTTAAAGTAAGAGATGATAATAAAATAGTATCTAAAGCTGCATACATTTGTATGGCCTTAGATATGAAAGGAAAAAAAGATATATTAGGTATTTGGATAGGTGAATCTGAAGGGGCAAAGTTCTGGCTATCAGTATGTAATGATTTAAAAAATAGAGGTTTAAATGATATATTAATAGCTTGCATGGATGGTTTAAAAGGCCTTCCAGAAGCAATAAAAACTGTATATCCAGATGTGAATATACAAACTTGCATAGTACATCAAATTAGAAATTCATTAAAATATATAGCATCAAAAGATCAAAAGGAATTTATGAAAGATTTAAAGAATGTGTATAGAGCATTCAATGAAGAAACTGCGCTTGCAAATTTAGATATTTTAAAAGATAAATGGTATAACAAGTATTCAGTTGTAATAGATTCTTGGTATAATAATTGGCCTAATTTAGCAACGTTTTTCGATTTTTCTGAAGATATTAGAAGAATCATATATACTACAAACTCACTAGAAGGTTTTAATAGACAGCTAAGAAAATATACAAAGGTTAGAACTGTATTTCCTACAGATGAGTCACTAAGAAAATCTCTGTATCTTTCTACTATGAAAATCATAGAAAAATGGACATCTCCAAATCAAAATTGGGCTACCACTTTAGCGCAGCTAACAATTAGATTTGAAGATAGAATTCCTAAAAAATATACAATCTAAAATTTTTTTGAAAATGGTAAATTTAGTGTATATTGTCCTAAATTAGACACATAATAAAAATGTATAAAATACCATTATTAGTATTCCAATCAAATAAAAAAATATTACTGGAATAAGTAATTTCCAGTAATATCAATTAATAAATAAGTCTATTTACACAAATCTATAGACATTCTCAAAAAGAGTAGTAACTTTTATTGAATAAATTACAATGTAAGGTTACTACTCTTTATGTATTTAAATTTTATACTTCAATTAATTCATATTCCTTGCTTCCAATACCAAGTTTAACACTATGATCAATACAAACTTCCCAATTTGTTTCAGGATGAGTATTTATAAAGTGGTCATGACAATGATGCTTTTGCTCATCTAAATAACTACCATGTATTACACTTTGTTTGTTGCAAGCATCTACACAAGCCATATCTAAAGCAACAGGATCAAATGAAGCAAAAATACCCACATCTGGAATGATAGGCAAATCATTTTCTCTATGACAATCACAGTTTGGAGAAACATCTATAACAAAGCTTATATGAAAATGAGGTCTACCTTGTAACACCGCTTTAGAATATTCTGCTATTTTTTTATTCAGTATATCATTGGATTCATCAGTAGGTGAATTTACAGCATCATAATTACATGATCCAATACATCTTCCACATCCAACACACTTATTATGGTCAATAGAAGCTTTTTTGTTTTCTTCAAATGAAATAGCATTGTGAGCGCAATTTTTTGCGCATGCTCTACATCCAACACATTTTTTAGCCTTTACAAAAGGTTTTCCGCTACTATGCATTTCCATTTTACCAGCACGAGATCCACACCCCATACCTATATTTTTTAATGCTCCACCAAAACCTGTAGATTCATGTCCCTTAAAATGATTCATTGATATGAAGATATCAGCATCCATTATAGCCTGCCCTATTTTAGCTTCTTTAACATATTGTCCACCTTCAACAGGGACAAGAGCCTCATCTGTGCCTTTTATTCCATCAGCAATTATTATATGACAACCTGTAGTAAATGGATTATAACCATTTGTGTAAGCTGAATCTAAATGCTCAAGGCCGTTTTTTCTACCACCAACATAAAGAGTATTGCAGTCTGTTAAGAATACTTTACCATTTTTTGTTTTTATTAAATCCACAATAACTTTAGAAAAATTAGGTCTTAAGTAAGCTAAATTTCCTGGTTCTCCAAAGTGAATTTTTATGGCAGTATACTTGTTTTCAAAATCAATGCCATTTATGCCAGCTTTTGTAACTAGTATTTGTAATTTGTCTAATAAATTATTTTTAAAGTCTGTTCTTAGATTAGTATAATATACTTTTGATTTGCTCATAAGTTCCCCTTTCTATATGAAAATTAAGTTATTTCAATATATTATAATCTTATAATAATAATAATTCCATAAATTTAAATATATAGTTCTTAAAATTTGATGAAATTTGCTTGTTTGCACTTAGATATATGGGGAATAAATATATTAGAATAATATAAAAATAGAATTAGTCATAATGTATTGGAGGTCAAATATGGAAAGTTTAAATAAAAACGTATGTAATTGTAGAAAAGTATCTTTTGAAAAAATAGAAGATAGTATAAAAAATGGAGCCGATAGTTTTGAAAAGGTTGTAGATGAAACCAAGGTGACAAAAGGATGCGGAAGATGCAAATCTTATGTGGAAGATATAATAAAAAATAAAATAAAAAAATAATTTATAAAAATAAAGATACCAATGTATCTTTATTTTTGTGATATTATTAGAAATAATACATATAAAAGTAAATATATATTGAAAATTGTTAATTTAATAACTTATTAATAAGATCAAATAAAAAAATCATATATAAATTAAAAGTAAATTTCTACGGAAATAAAAAAAATTATTCTAAAATAAGAAAAAAATATTAGCTTTTATTAGAAAAATGTTTTATAATAATATTTGTAATAGAAAAACGAAAATTTTTATTACAATTGAAAGTTTGGGTATATTAAATTTAAACTTTGAGTAATTGGTTGAAAAGGTTTGCCTATGGGAAGGGAAAATCTTTTTTGGGGAAATTGTGTGCGGATTTTGTAATAATTAAATTTATTCTTTTCAAAAAGTCATTTTAAAATGGGGGTTTTAAAATGATTTTTTTTATTAGAAATATTATATTAATATTGAATTTGTGAAATTTTATGGAATTAATATTGGACTTTAAGAAGTATATTACTATAAAATTTTATCTCATTATTCCAAAAGAGAATTGTTCTTTAAGATATATAATTGATTTATAAAAAAGATTATTATAATATTTAATTATATAGATAGTTAATTAAATATTAAATTAAAAATTAGCTTAAGTAATTTAACCCACCCTAGCACGAGTAAATGTCGTGCTATTTTTTTGTAGATAAATACAATATGTTAAAAATTTGTTATACTTATATTAGGAGACTAATTGAAAGGGTGAAAACTATGATATGTAGTAATTTTTATTTTACTTCTAAAATAGATAATAAACATATATATACATATAAGTTTGAATGTGATGAAAACGTAACTGTTAAAGGTGTAGTACAAATATCACATGGTATGGCAGAGCATGGAAAAAGATATGAAAGTTTTGCCAAACTATTAACGGATAATGGATATCATGTTTATGTAAATGACCATAGAGGACATGGTAAAACAGCAAAAAATTTAAAAAATGCAGGTTATTTAGCAAATGAAAATGGATTTGATTGTTTAGTAGATGATATACACACTTTAACAGAAATAATAAAAGAAGAAAATAAAGATGTACCGTTAATATTATTTGGTCATAGTATGGGGTCTTTTGCATCTCAAAATTATGCTATAAAATACGGAGATGAAATTGACGGACTTATACTTTCTGGATCAAATGGAGACTTTGGTGGAAAGCTAAATTTAGCAAACATAATCGTAAAATCTACTTGTAAGATTAAAGGAAGAAAATATGTTAGTGAATTTATTGATAGTTTATTTTTTGGCTCAAATAATAAAGGTTTTAAACCATACCGAACAGATTATGACTGGTTAAGTAGAGATGAAAAAGAAGTAGACAAATATATAAATGATTCGATGTGTGGTTTTAAGTGTACTTGTGGCTTTTTTGAAGATTTTATACAAGGACTTAAATTTATAGAGAATAGACAAAATATAGTAAAAATTAGAAAAGATTTGCCAATATTAATAATTTCAGGAGATAAAGACCCTGTTGGTAATAATGGAAAAGGCTTATTAAATCTAAAAATTAGATATGAAAAATCAGGAATTGAAGATGTAAGATGTATATTGTATAAAGGTGGTAGACATGAAATATTAAATGAAATTAACAAAGAAGAAGTAAAAGAAGATGTAATGAAGTGGATAGTTGACAAAATAGAAAATAAAAAACAAAGTTATTATTAAGAAAAGATTAGGAGGAAATAAAAATGGCAGAAACAAAAATAACAGGTTCTTCACAAAGAAATGCAAAGGATGTGGCTATAGAGTTAACAGAATTGTATTATAGAGTGTCAAAGGAAGAAGCTAAATCAGCAGAAGACGTTGGAGAAACTTACGTTAGAATTTACAACATAGTTAAAGATGCAAGATAATTAATTACAAAATATTAAAAAATTAATAGCTAAGACTGAGATGGTTACTAAATGTTATCAAAAATGAATTTAAAAGTTAAATATTAGTTACAAATTAGTTACATATTTTACTATCTTCATAAATATAAATATATAAACAGTTTAAAGTTTTAAATTAAAAATACTTAAGTTTTATATATTGAATATTTATAGGGGGAGTAAAAATGAAAAATAATTTTAAAAATAATATAATTTTTAGAAGTTTGTTAATAACTCTAACTTTTTGTGTTCTTCTTGCATCATATTTTTTACTAAAAAAAGAACAAATAATTTTACAAGTTAATGGCAAGGTAACAACTGTAAACTCTTATGGTAAGACTGTAAAGGAATTATTAAGTGAAAATAATATATGTTATGATGAAGATGATATTGTATATCCTAGTTTACACAGCAAATTAGAGGATTATATGAATATAAAAATTACATATGTGCAACAAATCTCTGTTAGTGAGCATTCAAGAATATCATACAAAACTGAAGTTAAAAAAGATAAATCTTTGTCAAAGGGAGTTACCAAAGTTGCTCAAGAAGGCAAAGAAGGAAGAAAAACAATTGTATATGAAGAAATTTATCATGATGGTAAATTGGTATCTAGAGTTGTTAATAAGGAAATGATAAGAGAAGAGCCTGTTAATAAGGTTGTTATAAAAGGAACAGGAACAAGTTATGTAGCTAGTTCTGTAAATTTATCACAAACTTTATCAACAGAAAAAAGTTCTTCTAATGTTAAAGGAAATAAAATGGTAGTGTCAGCTACTGCTTATAGTGGTGATAGTGTCACTGCTACTGGAACACGCCCAAGATGGGGAACTATTGCAGTGGACCCTAGAATAATACCTTATGGTACAAAAGTGTATATACCTAAATTTAATATGACTTTTGTAGCAGAAGATTGCGGTGGTGGAATAAAAGGAAATAGAATAGATATATTTATGAATAGTTCTTCAGCTTGCTACAATTGGGGAGTAAGAAGTATAGATATTTACATTGTTGGATAAATTAAAGTATTAGATCAAGTTAGAACTTGATCTAATACTTTTGTAGTTTTTGTAGAAAAAATTATTTTACATATTAAGGGTTCATATTTACTAAATAGAAAAATAAGGATAAAATATACATATGATTATTCATATATGACTATGGATAAAAAGTAAAAAGTAAAGGAGCAATTTAAATGACATATAGGGGAAAATATAATAGCTGGATAGATAATAAATACTTTGATGAAAAAACGAGAGAAGAGTTAATTAATTTAAAAGATAACGAAAAAGAAATAGAAGATAGATTCTATAAAGATTTAGAGTTTGGTACAGCTGGGCTTAGAGGGGTAATTGCAGCAGGAACAAACAGAATAAACATATATACTGTTAGAAGAGCTACTTTTGGTCTAGCAAATTATATACTAAAAAATACTACTAAAGAAGGACAAGAAAGAGGAGTAGTAATAGCTCATGATAATAGATTTATGTCTAGGGAATTTTGCATAGAAGTAGCCAATACACTAGCAGCATGTAACATAAAAGCGTATATATTTAAAAGCTTAAGAACTACGCCAGAGCTTTCTTTCGCAGTGAGAAACTTAAAAGCAATGGCAGGTATAGTTATAACTGCTAGCCACAACCCACCAGAATATAATGGATACAAAGTATATTGGGAAGATGGAGCACAAGTAATGCCAGAAATATCAAATGCAATAACTGAAGAAATAAATTCAATAGAAGACTACTCAACAATACCTACATTAACTGAAGAAAATAAAGATTTAGTGATAATTCTAGATGAAAAACAAGATACTGATTTCATTGAATCAGTTAAAGCACAAGTAATAAGAAAAGAATTAGTTAAAAAAGTAGGAAAAGAATTTAAAATAGTTTATACACCACTTTGTGGAACAGGAAATGTGCCAGTAAAAAGAGCATTAGAAGAAGTTGGATTTGAAAATGTTCTTATTGTAAAAGAAGAAGAAATGCCAGATCCAAACTTTGCAGGAATAGAATATCCAAATCCTGAAGATCAAAGAGCATTAACTAGAGGAATAGAGCTTGCTAAAAAGGAAGGCGCTAACTTAGTAATAGCAACAGATCCCGATTGTGATAGAGTTGGAGTGGCCGTAAAAACTACTTCTGGAGATTATGCACTTCTTACAGGAAATCAAATTGGTGGAATGCTAACTAATTATATAATAGAAGGTCAAAAGGAAGAAGATAAATTAAAAGATAATTCTGTACTTATAAAAACAATAGTTACTTCTGAATTTGGTGCAGATATAGCTAAAGCAAATAACGTGGAAGTTATGAATGTGCTTACAGGATTCAAGTTTATAGGTGAAAAGATAAAATCTTTTGAGGAGAAAAATGATAAGACTTATCTATTTGGATATGAAGAAAGTTATGGTTACTTAGTTGGAACTCATGCAAGGGATAAAGACGGAGTAGTTGCATCTTTATTAATATCTGAGATGGCTGCATACTATTACTCAAAAGGTATGAGTTTATATGAAGGATTACAAGAGCTATATAAAAAATACGGATGTTTTAAAGAAGAAACTATATCTTTAACATTAGCTGGAATAGAAGGATTAGAAAAGATAGGTGAGATAATATCTTACTTTAGAAATAATAATTTAGAAAGCATAAACAATAAAAAAGTCTTGGAAGTTAAAGATTTTGCCAAGGGAATAGATAATTTACCAAAGGCTAACGTATTGAAATACTTATTAGAAGATGAATCTTGGGTGGCTATTAGGCCTTCAGGAACAGAACCAAAGCTAAAGTTCTATGTGGCAGTAAAAGGTAATGATGAAGTTATTTGTAATAATAAGGTATTTGGTATAAAGAAAAGCATAAATGAAATTTTAAATAAATTAATGTAAATAATAATATTTAAAATAAGATATTTACTTTCTGTTTATTTTATAATATTGTAAAGAAAAAGTAATAACTTTTGATTATAGAGTATCAAAAGTTATTACTTTTTATTTTATATTTTAGGATTCTTATGTTAGGGTCCAAGTCTATATTTTCTATTTTTATGATAAATTAATTTCAGTTTGTATGATATATATATCGTCTTTAATTGTTATAGGGGAAAGTTTTATTGAATTATACATATATATAAATAAATCAAGAATACTAATTGAAAATCTGAAGGTGTTCAATAGTATAGTTGGTAATGATAAATATGGTTTTATGCTTATTTGTAATGAAAAAGGAGATACTATTTATGCTAATAAAAAGAGTAAAGATTACTACTCCAATTTAGGATATAATGGAATGGAGAGTCTCAATTGGCTTTTTTATAAAATATCTGATGAGGTAGAAAATAGTAAATAAAAAAATACAGTATAGGAGGGATAATATGAAAAATAGACTTAATAGTAAATTCCAAACATATAGTAAAAAAATGAAATTTCTTATGGAATACTCTAATTATAGAGAAATAAACTCAAAAGCAGCTGAAATGTCATTCTATTTATTGTTATCTTTCTTTCCTTTTTTAATATTTACAATAAGTTTGGTGGTATATACACCAATAATTAAGATTAGCAAATATATATTTTTATTAAAGAAAATATTACCATTAAGTGCTTTTAATATAGTATCATCATTAATGCAATCCGCCATTGAAAATAGAAGTTTTAGTTTTTTAATACTAAGTTTTATGTTAGCAATGTATACCATGTCTAGGGCGGTATTATCACTGATTAGAGGTATGAATAGATCTTATAATATTAGGGAAACTAGACCGTATTTTGAGGTATTATTCATATCTTTAGTATTTGTAATAATGTTAGTTGTTTTGATTTTTACATCTATGATATTTTTAGTATTTGGTGAGAAATTAGGTTCATTTTTATTTAATTTAATTGGTTTGGATCAATATTTTATGTATATTTGGAACCTTTGTAGATACGTGGTGGGAATTATAACTGTAATTATTATTTTGATGAACTTATATAGATTTACTCCAAATAAAAAGCTGTCTTTTAAAGACGTATTGCCAGGAGCTATAGTGTCAACTTTATGTTGGTTAGTAGCATCATTTTGTTATTCATTTTACTCAAATAATTTTGCAAGATACGATATTATTTATGGAAGTTTAGGTGGAATTATCGTACTTATGACCTGGGTTTATTTAAGTAGTTGGACTATATTAATTGGTTGTGAAATAAATGCCAGACTATATAAAAGAAAAATAAGATAAATTTGTATCTCTTATTAGAATTTTTAATATATTATATAGATAAATAAATTAAAAATTATCTTGACATTTAGTAATAATTCTTATAATATTAATTTAATATAAATTTAGAGTTATAAAAGCGAAGAATAGGAAGAGTAAATCTAATTCGATTACCAGAGAGAAAAGCTCATAGGCTGTAAGGCTTTTCAAATTAGAGAGATTGAAAACTACCTAGGAGCTGTGATCTGAAGCAATCTAATTGATTTCAGTAAGATTAACCGTAAGCTGCGTTAAGGCATTAAGTGGATTTTAAATCAATTTAGGTGGAACCGCGGGAATATATCTCGTCCTTATTTATAAGGGCGAGTTTTTTAATTTAAAAAATACAAATTAATATTTAAAGGCGATGAATAGGAAAAGTAGATCTAATTCGATTATCAGAGAGAAAAGCTCATAGGCTGTAAGGCTTTTCAAATTAGAGGGATTGAAAACTACCTAGGAGCTGTGATCTGAAGCAATCTAATTGATTTTAGTAAGATTAACCGTAAGCTGCGTTAAAGTTTAAAGTGAGTTTTATTATGAATAAAGCTAAATTGGGTGGAACCGCGAGAGACTCGTCCCTTTATGAGGGATTGGTCTCTTTTTTTGATTGAGAAAAGTAAAATTTATTTTTGTAAAGTAAAAAGGAGGTTTTAACATGAAAATAGCTATACTTGGGTACGGAACAGTGGGAAAAGGTCTTGTACAAATGATTGAGGGAAATAAGAATAAAAGAAATATAGAAATATCAAGCATATTAGTAAGAGATAAAAATAAATATAAATCATCTAAATATGCAAATATAATAACTGAAAATATTGAGGATGTATTTAAAGAAAATATTGATATTTTAGTTGAATTAATGGGAGGTTTACATCCTTCATATGAATATATAAAAAGAGCATTAGGAAGTAAAATTAATGTAGTTACAGCTAATAAGGATATGCTAGCAGAATATGGGGATAAACTTGTAAAGCTAGCAAAAGAAAATAATGTAAGTCTTAAATTCGAGGCATCTGTTGGTGGTGGTATACCCGTTCTAAAACCTTTAACAGAGTCTTTAGAAGGTAATTCTATTGATAGTATGTATGCTATATTAAATGGGACAACAAACTTTATTTTAAGCAAAATGTACAATGAAGGTTTGTCTTATGATGAAGTCTTAAAAGAAGCTCAAGAATTAGGTTTTGCAGAAGCTAACCCAGAAGCAGATGTGGAAGGATATGATGCAGCTAGAAAATTGTCTATTTTATCAACTTTGGCTTACAATCGTAGAGTATATTGGAAAGACTTTTACTTAGAAGGTATATCAAAAATTGATATGAAGGATATTAACTATGCAAAAAAAATGGGATGTAAAATTAAGTTAGTTGGTCAAAGTAAGAAGAAAAATGAAAAAGTTAGTGGCTTTGTAAGACCCGTACTTGTTGATAACAATAACTTATTATCTCAAATAGATAATGAATATAATATCGTTGTATTTAATGGAGATTCTGTGGGAGAATTATCTTTCGTAGGTAAAGGGGCAGGAAAAGAACCTACAGGAAGTGCTGTTTATGCGGATGTTATAGATATTTTTGACAATAGAATTGCCAACATAGATCAATTTACAAAAGAGAAAATTGAAGTGGAAAAAACTATAAATAATAAGTGCCAAGTTTTATTAAGATTTAAATCTCCTAAAAAAGAAGAGATAATCTCTCTTATAAATGCTTGTATAGATGAATATGACGTAATTGATGACACTGATGAATTGGCAGTTATGGTTTATGCAGAATCTGAATATGAAATTAATAATATATTATGTTTAATTAAGGATAAAGGATATTGTAAAGAAAGTAGAAAAATATTAAAAATTAGTTAAAGTAAAATTGAATATTAGAAATACCTTCTATAACTAGGCTAAACAAGAGGATAAAAAAATAGAAGTGTTAGACTTTACTTTATATAATCAATATGGAAGAGCTGTTTTACAAATAATTTAAAATTAAATGTAACAGCTTTTTTTAAGCAAAAAAGTGTATCGCACTATTTTTAGCACGATATCACCTTTTTACTAAAATTTCTTTATTTCATTTTTATCAAATAATTTGTTGCTTATTAAGTCTATATAAGGCTTATTAACAATATATGATGCAGATAAATAGACTCTTCTTTTATCCTGTCTTTGCCAAAGTCTAAACTTAAGATTTTCTTCACTGTCGAAAAAGTTTTTATAGTAAAATTCAACTTTTTCTAATATTCTTGCTTCTTCTTCGTTTACTTTTACCTCAGCTAAAATTTCTTCGATTCTCTCATTATTTTTTTTATCAGAAAGGTAAGACAAACATAATTGAAACTGAAATTTATAGTCCACGTCTTTGTATTCCTCATAAATAGATTTTGCCATTTTATGAGCTTCTTTGTATATGTCGTCCATTTGATATTCTCCTTCCATGATAATTTAGTGTTATCAACCCTCTATATATATTATTAAATTGTAAATTGCAATATATATTTGTATAAAAAGAGGAAAATAATTATGTACAAAAAATATACTTTTAAGAATTACCTGAAGAAGAACTATCTAAATAATTAAGTTTAGACTTTAACCTATATGATGGACCTTTTATAGAAATAATATGAGAATGATGAAGCAACCTATCTAAAATAGCATTAGCTATAGCTGGAGATCCAAAGATTTCACTCCATTTTGAAAAATTAGAATTAGTAGTTATTATAGTACAATGTTTTTCATATCTTCTTGAAATTAGCTGAAAAAACAGATTGGCAGCATCAGTATCTATTGGCAAATATCCAATTTCATCAATAATTAAAACTTTGTATTTTGAAAAATGTTTAAGCCTAGCGTCTAATCTATTCTCAGCTAACGCCCTTTTAAGCTGTTGAATCAATTCTTGAAAAGGTATAAAATATGTAGAGTATCTATTTGTGGCACTTTTGATTCCAATGGAGGTAGCAAGATGTGTCTTGCCAACTCCGGATGTTCCTACAAATAATATATTTTCATTATTCTCTATGAATCTAAGCGTAGCTAAATCTAAAATTTCTTGTTTATTTACTGCTGGTTGAAATGTGAAATCAAAGTCTTCTAGAGTTTTAATAAATGGAAAGTTTGCAACTTTTACACAAGCTGTTTTAGCTCTTTCTTGTTTGGAGTTTATTTCTAGATTGCTTAATTCATAAAGTGCATCTACTAAACTTTTTTCATGACTATTAATCATTTCAATATACTTATCTAAATTAAGTTTTATATTATTTAGTGACAATTCTTCAAGATTATTAAGTAGTTTTACATAATTACTCATATTCTCCTCCATTAACATTAAGTAAATAATCTAGTTGGTTTAAATTATCCCTTGCAATATCATCAATGTCGTTAGAATTTTTTATATACGGAGATATTAATTATTTATAATGCTCTTCATTATAATTCATTTTTTTATTTGTTATGTCATGAATAGCTATTAAATCTGTGCTAAAATATATATGTAACTTGTTATCAATAACTTTCAAAGTTACAGTTTTATTTATATATTTGCTAGGGACGGAATACTTGCTATTCTTGTAATTTATCAGAGAATCTTTATGAACGTTGGCGGTCAACCTTTGGTTTATATATGATTCAATTATTGAATTACTAGGTAAAGGCTGTAAGTATTCCTTTTCTTTTTGAAATAAAAGTATAGGCGGTAGCCCTGTTGTCTGGTTTGCTGATTGATTTACTTTTTTATTTATATTTTTTAATATTTGAATTAAATCTTCTTCAGTTTCAAATTCATAATTATATGCAAGTAACCATTCAATAAACTTATTTGCTGACTCTACTTTTCCCTTCGTATAAGAATGGCGGGGCTTACAAAGGCTAATATTAAAACCAAAGTCTGAAGCGAATGCTTTCATTTTATTATTAATTTTTCTTTTATTACCCGTAATATCAACAACTGTACTCATATTATCAAATAAAATTTCTGAAGGGATACCTCCGGTAGCTTTAAATGATGATATTAGGCACTCAAATACATCTTGCTGAGTTTTTGTATTTCTATATTCAAAATGGCAGTATCTAGAATTTCCAAGTTTATAGTTAAATACATTTATTATAAATTCTTCATTATTTTTTGATACTAATTTTAAATCTTCTTTCCAATCTACTTGCGCTTGTTTTCCAGGTGGAGTTTCAAATCTAGGATGTCCTTTTATTTTTTTAGTTGGTTTTAAATTTTTTGATTTGATATATTTGATAAAATTTGAATAAGATCCAATGTCATAATTCTTGTCTAAAAAATATTCGTATACAGCCTTTGCTGTAATTCCTTTTATTGAAAGTTTTAATTTGATTTCTTCTAAGTATTGATCTAATTTGCTAGATTTATTTCTAGTTTGTGGTTTACCTTCATATCCATCATAGTATTTTTTCACTGTTCTTCTATCAATTCCATGCTCTCTGGCTAATTCAGAGTAATTTGGTTTAAAATTCATTGATTTAATTATATTAATTTGTCCTATTAAATTTAAAATCATGGCTATCCCTCCCGGGATAAGGATAGCAGAAATTTGTATAATTTTGTACATTTTTATATTCCATTTTATGTACATCTATATAGTATCATTTACATATTAAATAGAAATAATATTAATTACCTTAAATATAAATAAATGCAAGAATTGAGAAGTTTTTTTGAAATTAAAATATGAGTTATTTATAAAATATTTAGAAAATTCTAAAAAATATATTGACGTAGGTTTAACTCTAGTATATTATTACTAATAAGTTAAATAATTTGAAAGCTAAGAATAGGAGTAGTAAGAATTTTGAAGTTTACAGAGAGCCAAAGTTTGGTGGAATTTGGCAGCGGATTTTTCTGAACTTGTCTAGGAGCTGTTTACCAAAAGTAAACCGTAGATCTACGTTATAAGATAAATAATCCTTAGGATTATTGTAAAGGGAACTTATTTAAGTTAAATAGAGTGGTACCGCGAGAGTTAAACCTCGTCTCTAAATATAGAGACGAGGTTTTTTTATTTCTAGAAATATTTAAAAAACTTATAAAAAGTACAATTTCATATTGAATACAATGTGCAAAATTAAATTTGGAAAATAATTAAAAAATAGTGGAGTTTCATTTAAAAATAAGGAGGAGTTTTTTATGAATTTTGATTGCAAAAAATATAAAAAAATAAATTTTCAGCCGAAAAACTTTAAGAATAGACAATGGCCAGATAATGAAATAAATAAGGCACCAATTTGGTGTTCTGTGGATTTAAGAGATGGTAATCAATCATTACCAATTCCAATGAGCGTATCTGAAAAAATTGAAATGTTTAATATGTTAATTGAAGTTGGATTTAAAGAGATTGAAATAGGATTTCCTTCAGCTTCTAAGACAGAATACGATTTTTTGAGAAAATTAATAGATGAAGATTTAATCCCAAATGATGTAACAGTTCAAGTACTAACACAGTCAAGAGAACATTTAATTGTAAAAACTTTTGAAGCTTTAAAAGGATGTAAAAAAGCAATTGTTCATTTATATAATTCCACATCTACACTTCAAAGAGATGTGGTATTTAATAAAAGTAAGAGAGAGATTATAGATATAGCAATTGAAGGAGCAGAAATTTTTAATAGAGAAGCAAAAAAATATTCAGAGACTTCATTCCAATATGAATATTCACCAGAGAGTTTTACAGGAACTGAAATGGATTATGCCCTAGAAATTTGTGAAGCCGTTATGGATGTTTGGAAACCTACTCCAGAAAATAAAATGATTATAAACTTACCTTCCACAGTAGAAATGACAACGCCAAATCTTTATGCTGATCAAATTGAATGGTTTAGTAAAACTGTAAAAAATAGAGAATGTGTAATTATAAGTCTACATCCACACAATGATAGGGGGACTTCAGTGGCAGCTTGTGAGTTAGGACTTTTAGCTGGAGCTGATAGAATTGAAGGTACTTTATTTGGGAATGGTGAGAGAACGGGAAATTTAGATATTATAACAGCTGCCATGAATATGTATTCAAATGGTGTAGATCCTAAACTTAGTTTCAGTAATATTTCGGACATAACAGATATTTATAAAAAATGTACGAAGCTTGATGTTCACGTGAGACATCCTTATGCTGGAGACTTAGTATTCTGCGCTTTTTCTGGGTCTCATCAAGATGCCATAAGAAAAGGTATGAGAGCAAGAGAAGAAAGAAATGAATATGAATGGGAAGTACCTTACTTACCTATTGACCCTCATGATTTAGGAAGAGAATATACAGAAATTATAAGAATTAACTCTCAATCAGGCAAAGGTGGGGCAATATACATTATGGAAAATGAATTTGGGTTTAATATTCCTAAAAATATGCATAAGTATTTTGGTCGAGTGGTTAAGCAAGCATCAGATAAGAGAGGAAAAGAATTGTCACCTAAGGAAATTTACGATTTATTTAATGAGTGGTATATAGATATTGCTACACCATATAAACTTAAAAAATATAGAATTAACTCAGTAAACTCAGATGTGTATGATATTAAAAACTGTGCAGAAAACAATATATTAGAACTAGAAGCAATAATAAATTTTGAAGGTGAAGATTATGTAATTAAAGGTGAAGGTAATGGACCAATAGATGCATTCAATAATGCTTTAAGACAAAGAGAATTAAAAAATTATAGTTTTAAAAATTATCATGAGCATGCTCTAAGTGATGGCTCTCATGCTAAAGGTGTGGCTTATGTGGAAATAGAAGAGGATGGGGAGCCATACTTTGGCGTAGGAATTTCAGAGAATATAAACACAGCAGCTATAAATGCACTAATGAATGCAATTAATAAAAGTTACATGAAAATGATAATATAGGGGGATTGAAAATATGGGGATGACAATGACACAAAAAATATTAGCAGCACATGCTAATTTGAAAGAAGTTAAAAAAGGACAATTAATAGAAGCTAACTTAGACTTAGTTCTTGGAAATGATATAACAACTCCTGTTGCCATAAGAGAGTTTGATAAGTTAAATATAAATGAAGTTTTTGATAATAGTAAAGTGACTATAGTACTTGATCATTTTACACCAAACAAAGATATAAAAAGTGCTCAGCAATGTAAGGTAGCAAGAAATTTTGCTAATTGTAAAAATATAAAGAATTATTTTGATGTAGGAGACATGGGAATAGAACATTGTCTACTACCTGAGAAAGGATTAGTAACAGCAGGAGATGTGGTTATTGGAGCTGATTCACATACATGTACCTATGGTGCACTTGGAGCATTTTCTACTGGTATAGGTTCTACAGATATGGCAGCAGGTATGGCAACAGGAAAGTCATGGTTCAAAGTTCCAGGAGCTATAAAATTTATATTAAAAAATAAACCAAGCAAATGGATAAGTGGAAAAGATATTATCTTGCACATAATAGGTAAAATAGGAGTAGATGGAGCAAGATATATGTCTATGGAATTTGTGGGAGATGGCGTAAAATATTTAACTATGGATGATAGATTTACTATCTGTAATATGGCCATAGAAGCTGGTGCTAAAAATGGTATATTCCCAGTGGATGAATTTACTTTAGAATATATAAAATCACATCCCTGCGATACTATAGAAAAAAATACTCAAATTTTTAAAGCTGATGAAGATGCAGATTATGATAGTGTGATAGAAATAGATTTAAGTTCATTAAAACCAACAGTAGCCTTTCCTCATCTACCTGAAAATACAAAAACTACAGATGAAATTACACAAGATATAAAAATTGATCAAGTAGTAATAGGTTCTTGTACAAATGGTAGAATAAATGACTTAAAAATAGCGGCAGAAGTAATGAAAGGGAAAAAAGTATCAAAAGATGTGAGATGTATAGTGTTCCCTGGGACTCAAAGCATTTACTTAGACGCAATAGAAAAAGGCTATATATCTGAACTTGTTAAAGCAGGAGCAGCCATATCAACTCCAACTTGTGGTCCATGTCTTGGAGGTCATATGGGAATATTAGCAGAAGGTGAAAGAGCGGTATCAACTACAAACAGAAATTTTGTGGGAAGAATGGGTCATGTAGACTCTGAAATTTATTTAGCAAGTCCAGCAGTAGCAGCAGCATCTGCTATAAGTGGAAAAATATCATCGCCAGAGGAAATATGTGAAGAAACAGGGGAGGAAGTAATATGCTAGCAAGTGGAAAAGTTTTTAAGTATGGAGATAATATAGATACAGATGTAATAATACCAGCAAGATATTTAAATACACCTGATATGAAGGAGTTAGCATCACATTGTATGGAAGATATAGATAAAGATTTTGCTAAAAAAGTAAATGAAGGAGATATAATTGTTGCCAATAAGAACTTCGGATGTGGTTCTTCAAGAGAACACGCTCCAATTGCAATAAGAGAAAGTGGTGTATCTTGTGTTATAGCTTCTACATTTGCAAGAATTTTTTATAGAAATGCCATAAATATAGGACTTCCAATTTTAGAGTGCGAAGAAGCGGCAAATAAAATTGAAGAAGGAGATAAATTAGAAATAGATTTTAGAAGTGGAATTATAAAAAATATAAGCAAAAATGAAGAGTATAAAGCTGAACCTTTTCCAGAGTTTATGCAAAATATAATTTCAAATGGTGGATTAATTAAGTCCGTTGAAAAAAATAAAATGTAAATAAAAAAGTATAGATTAAGTAGATAGAAAAATGGGGGAAAACATAATGGACTATAAAATAGCAGTAATAAAAGGCGATGGTGTAGGGCCAGAAATTGTAGATGAAGGAATAAAAGTTTTAAATAAAATAGGTGAAAAATACAATCATAATTTCAAAATTACTGAAGTTTTAGGTGGAGGAGCTGCCATAGATAAAGTGGGTAATCCACTACCAAAAGAAACTTTAGACCAATGCAAAAAAAGCGATGCAGTATTGCTTGGAGCTGTGGGAGGACCTGCTTGGGATAATATTGATCCTTCTATAAGACCAGAAAAAGGACTTTTAGCTCTAAGATCAGGACTTAACTTATTTGTAAACTTAAGACCAGCAACTATGCACGAAAGCATAAAAGAATCATCACCTCTAAGAAGTGATATAGTAGATAAGGGAGTAGATTTTATTGTAGTTAGGGAACTTACTGGTGGTATTTACTTTGGAGAGAGAAAAACAGAAGTAATAGATAATATAGAAGTGGCTTATGATGTTGAAAAATATGATGAAAATGAAATAAGAAGAATAGGAAAAAAAGCTTTTGAAACTGCAAGAATTAGAAATAAAAAATTAACTTGTGTAGATAAAGCTAATGTTCTTGATAGTTCTAAACTTTGGAGAAAAATAATTAATGAGTTAAGTAAAGAATACGAAGATGTAGAACTTAACTTTATGTATGTAGATAATGCGGCAATGCAGTTAATAAAAGACCCTAGTCAATTTGACACAATAGTTACAAACAACATATTTGGAGATATTATTTCAGATGAAGCTTCGATTATAACGGGATCTATAGGAATGTTACCTTCAGCATCACTTAGAGATGATAAATTTGGTATGTACGAACCAATACATGGAAGTGCTCCAGATATTGCGCATAAAAATATGGCAAATCCAATAGCTACAATATTATCAGTAGCTATGATGCTTAGATACTCATTTTCTTTAGAAAAAGAAGCAAAAGAAATAGAAGATGCTGTTACAAAAGTACTTAATGAGGGATATAGAACTAGAGATATATATAATGGAAAAGGAAATGTTATAGGAACGAAAGAAATGGGAGATTTAATAACTAATAGAATATAAATAATTTAAAATAAAGCACCCTTGAACTTATTAATATTGAATAAGTGTGAAGGTGTTTTATTTGTATTTGATTATTTATAAAATAATAAATTATATTGCTACATTATTGTTGACATCTAGTGTGTAAATAGATAGGATTATTTTTATATAGAATAAAATAGGGGAATATTTGATTTATTGTACAGTTATCATGGGAGGAGTAAATATGGAAGTCTTAAAAAAATCTCAATTTAAAAATGTTGAAACTGAAAAAGCAGTAAAAATACAAGTGAGAGAAATATTAAATGATATAAAGCTTAATAAAGATATTGGAGTAAGAAAATATAATTTTCAATTCGATAAAAATCCAAGATTAAATTATAGAGTGACTAGAGATGAAATAGTAAAGGCATATAAACAAGTAGATATTAAATTTATTGAAGATATTAAAATCGCAGCAAAAAATATTGAAGAATTTGCAAAAGCGCAAAAAGAAAGTTTTGAAAATAACTTTGAAAGAGAAATTTATCCTGGAGTAATACTTGGTCAAAAACATATACCTATAGAATCAGCCTTAGCTTATGTGCCAGGAGGAGGATATCCTCTTTTTTCTACGGCATTAATGTTAATTATTCCAGCTAAAATTGCAGGAGTTAAAAGGGTTTGTGCTTGTTCACCAACTATGAGAAATAGTAAATATATCAATCCAAAAACTTTGGTTGCCATGGATATAGCAGGAGCAGATGAAATATATGCTGTGGGAGGAGTTCAAGCAATAGGAGCCTTTACATATGGAACAGAAATCATTAAGCCAGTAGATATCATTGTGGGACCAGGAAACAAATATGTAACAGAAGCTAAAAGACAATGCTATGGAAATGTGGGAATAGATTTTGTGGCAGGACCTAGCGAAGTTTTAATTATAGCAGATGAAACTGCAAATGCTGATTATATTGCAGCAGATGTTTTAGCACAATGTGAACATGATTATAGTGCTAGGGGTATTTTAATTACTACAGATAAAAAATTAGGAGAAAAAGTTTGTAAAAAAGTAGATGAAATTTTGAAAGATCTTCCTACAAGAGATATAGCAGCATCATCTTGGACAAACAATGGAGAAATAATATACGTAGATACTTTAGATGAAGCAGTTAAGCTAAGTAATAAATATGCACCAGAACATTTAGAAATAAGCTTAAGAAATGAAGACGAAATAATTGATAAATTAATAAATTATGGATCTTTATTTGTAGGAGGCTTATCAGCGGAAGTTTTTGGTGATTATGTTTCAGGAACAAATCATACGCTACCAACTCTTAGAGCATCTAGATATACAGGTGGAGTGTGGGTTGGAACATTTATAAAGACATGTACGACTCAAAGGTTAAGTCAAAAAGCAATAGATTTGTTAGCACCAGTAGCGTATGATTTAGCTGTTGAAGAAGGATTATATGCTCATGCAAATGCGGCTAAAGTAAGAATTAAATAATATATAAATCTAGGAGGAAGTATGAAAAGTTTATTATGGGAAGAAGCTGTTAGGTTTCATGGTCATGAATGTCCAGGATTAGCTATTGGGGTAAAAGCTTGTGAAGCAATAATAAGCAAAATGAATATAAAGCCAAAGAAAGATGAAATTATATGTATAACTGAAAATGATACTTGTCCATTGGATGGAATAAAGTATGTTTTTGGATGCGATTATGATAAAAAGAACTTGTTTTATAAAGAAAGTGAAGAATTAGCTTTTAATATTTTTAACGTTAATAATAATGATAGTTTAAGGATTATTTATAAAGGGAAAAATAACGCTGATTCAAAAGATGAGTATATAAAATATATTTTAAATGAAAATATAGACAAATTATTTGATTTTTCTGAAGTAAAATATAGCTTATAATTAAAAATCCTTTCGTTACAATGATATCATTGTAGAGAAAGGATTTTTTTTATTCGACTGATAATATAATTATAAAATTGTCTAGTCCAACAAAGAGGATAAGGGCTCTTCCCACCATGAAAATGACATGACAAAGTTTGAAGTTATTTCTTCTTTAACAGGTCTAATTTCAAATAGATAACTAAACCCAGGAGAAATAACCACGCCACCATTTTCATTGGAAATATGCATATTATAAGGAGGTATAATTAAGTTTTGACCATAAATACCATAAATTTTTTCAATATCATTACCGAAAAATATCTTGGCGGTAGGCATGCTTCCGCAGGAATTTGAATTCATTATAGTTGTATTAATTGAACTTTCTAGATTTCCAATGACATCTTCCACGCAGTAATATATTTTAGATATAACAGGGCTTGAGGATAAATTGGAAATTATAGAACTTTTAACATAAATATTTACATTTGATCTTTTAGGATTAGATAATAAAAAATAAGCACAATCAAAGGTGCTATTTCCACCACAATCCATTTCTTCACTAACTCCATTAAATAATGATAAGTTTTTAGTTTGAATATATCCATTTGAAATATCGCAAGAATAGTTAATTGTCGATGGTATTTCTGAGTTATTAATATTTTTCGGTGACTTAGATTTATTTATATATTGATTTTGACTTATTTTCATTTTCATCACTCCTATTACTATCTTAAAAGAGTATATGAATTAATATAAAAAACTATGAATATTTATAAATGATGACGTTTTGCAATATTTATTGTATACAAATAATTAAAAAAATATTGAAATTGTATATAAAATGGTGTACTATAAATATGTAGTGTACACTATATGTTGCAAATATAACACACTAAATAAACTATTTATCGAAAAATAACATATTTAATATACATTATATTAATGTTGATTTTATATTTCTTTAGAAAGCTAAAGAAAAAAGAGATGAAAATAAATATATAGAGTACCCTAAATAATTATAAATGATATGTGGGAGGAATAAACTTGAAAATAAGAGTAGGAATTAACGGTTTTGGTAGAATAGGTAGAAATGTGCTTAGAATAGTAGAAGAAATGCCAAAAGATAGCTTTGAAATAGTGGCTATAAATGCAAGAGCAGAAGCAGACACTTTAGCACATTTATTTAAATATGATTCTTGTTATGGAATATTTAAAGGTGAAGTAGAAGTTAAAGATGAAGAAACAATGCTTATAAACAACAATGAGATAAAAATACTTAGATATGGTGACCCAAGTCAAATTCCATGGAATGAATTAGGAGTAGACTTAGTAATAGAATCTACAGGTAAGTTTGTAAAAAAAGAAGATTGCATGAAACATATTGAAGCTGGAGCAAAAAAAGTTATAATAACTGCACCTGGAAAAAATGAAGACAAGACTATTGTTATGGGTGTAAATGAAAATGAATATGATGAAAATATTCATAATATAATATCAAATGCCTCTTGTACAACTAACTGTTTAGCACCATTTGCAAAAGTGTTAGACCAAGAATTTGGAATAGAAGAAGGACTAATGACTACTATACATGCCTACACAAATGACCAAAGAATTTTAGACAAAACACATAAGGATTTAAGAAGAGCACGAGCTGCTGGAGAATCAATGATACCTACGACAACGGGGGCTGCAAAAGCAGTTGCTAAAGTTTTACCACAATTAGAAGGAAAATTAAATGGATTTGCTGTAAGAGTTCCAACACCAACTGTTTCACTTGTAGACTTAGTTTGTGTATTAAAGAAAGATGCTACTGTTGAAGAAATAAATGCAGCATTTAAAAAAGCATCAGAAAATGAAATGAAGGGAATTCTAGGATATAGTGAAGAGCCATTAGTTTCAATAGATTATAGAGGAGATGCACGTTCATCAATAGTAGATGGATTATCAACTATGGCAATGGGAAGTAGAATGTTTAAAGTTGTTTCGTGGTATGATAATGAGTGGGGATACTCTTCAAGAACAGTGGACTTAGTTAATTTTGTTGCTAATAAAATGAAAGCTTTAGAGGCTAATATTTAAAAATTAAATAAGTTATAAAAGACATCTGTATATAGATGTCTTTTTTTATGAAAAATTGGAAATAAAAAAATCCTTACTTTAACCGATCAAGTAAGGATTCTAAAATATATTTTAAAAAGGGGTTTTTAGGGAATATATTTTATTTGGGGAGTAATCAGTTATTGGGGAAATAACTGCTTATTTATAATAGCAAAGTTCGACAAATGTTGCAAGCTTTTTTTAAAAAAATTTTAAAGAATTTTCTTAGTAAGAATTTTTATAGAAAATAATTATTATAAAATATGGACCTTATGATCATACTTATTAAGGTAGGTATTCATTTTTAAATAAGTAAAAAGTTTCATATATAATAAATAGAGTTGTTATATTACATTTATTATGTTATCCTAATAATAGAGAAGGAAATAATGACGCGGAGTGGAGCAGTTGGCAGCTCGTTGGGCTCATAACCCAAAGGTCATAGGTTCAAGTCCTATCTCCGCAACCAATATATAAATATAAAACTCTTATATCTTTTGGTATAAGAGTTTTTTTATGGAGGAAATAATGACTAACAATAAAAAAATGGACACCACACTTAAGTATAATAAGACATCAAAGATGAATAAAAACTTCATGTATCAAGATTTAAAAAGAAGTAATTGTTACAATTGTGATTTTTCAAAATCAAACTTTAATTTTACAAGTTTAAGAGGGGCTCATTTTAAGTCTTGTAACTTTTACGGATGTACATTTAAGTCTGCTGAGTTTGTAGGAAGTAATTTAAAAGGCAGTAGATTTACAAAAGCTAAGTTTGAAGACACTTTATTTGAAGGTGCTAAACTAGAAAGTGTTGATTTTACTGGAGCAACTTTTAAAAATGTTATATTTGTAAACACAGACTTAAGTAAAGCTTCAAATCTTAACTATAAAGAAGATGAAGTAAGAATATATAATGAAATGCCAGAAATAGAAATAAGTGATAACCTAAAAAATGCCATAGAAAAAGCTATGGAAAATAATTATGTAAAGAAATCAAGAACACTAGATACAAAAGATGGAGATATTAATGCTATAAGTATAATGATACTTTTAGAAAGATTTAGAGAAAAAAGACTTATAGAAGGTTTAGGAATTTTAAGTGAAAAAGTTGATAAAGATTTCTGTACTTTAAGTTATATAATAAAATGTTTACAAAGTTATAAGGATAAAGGAATCTTATAAACTTGTGTAAATTAAAAATAGCCTTAGGTTAGGGAGTGTAGATAGGTTTGTGTAAAAACAAACTTACCTACACTTTTTTAGTATTTAAAATTGGTAAGTTTGGAATAATATTCATATTAAAATTTATGGAGGTTTGTAAAATGAAAGATATAATTATTCCAGATATTGATTATCAAGCAGAGGTGAAAAAATGTAAGACAATGGAAGACATCGTTGGAAAAAATGGATTGATGCAAAAACTATTCAAGGATGTAATGCAACAACTTTTAGAGGCTGAAATGGAAGAACATCTAGGTAGAGAGAAATATGAAAGATCTGATAATAATGATACAAATTATCGAAATGGATATAGTTCAAAGACAATAAGTAGTAGTTTTGGTGATATTGGATTAGATGTTCCAAGAGATAGAAAATCAGAATTTGAACCGAAGGTTGTTAAGAAATATGAAACAGTATGTAATGAATTAGATAAAAAGATAATAGGTCTTTATGCTTGTGGAATGAGTGTGAGAGATATTCAATCTGAAATGGAAGAGCTATATGGTATAGATGTATCACCTTCAATGATTTCTAAGATAACAGATAAGGTTGTTGAGGCTGCCGCCGAATGGCAAAGTAGAACACTTGATGAAATTTATCCTATAGTATATATGGATGCTATGCATTTTAAAGTAAGAGATGATAATAAAATAGTATCTAAAGCTGCATACATTTGTATGGCCTTAGATATGAAAGGAAAAAAAGATATATTAGGTATTTGGATAGGTGAATCTGAAGGGGCAAAGTTCTGGCTATCAGTATGTAATGATTTAAAAAATAGAGGTTTAAATGATATATTAATAGCTTGCATGGATGGTTTAAAAGGCCTTCCAGAAGCAATAAAAACTGTATATCCAGATGTGAATATACAAACTTGCATAGTACATCAAATTAGAAATTCATTAAAATATATAGCATCAAAAGATCAAAAGGAATTTATGAAAGATTTAAAGAATGTGTATAGAGCATTCAATGAAGAAACTGCGCTTGCAAATTTAGATATTTTAAAAGATAAATGGTATAACAAGTATTCAGTTGTAATAGATTCTTGGTATAATAATTGGCCTAATTTAGCAACGTTTTTCGATTTTTCTGAAGATATTAGAAGAATCATATATACTACAAACTCACTAGAAGGTTTTAATAGACAGCTAAGAAAATATACAAAGGTTAGAACTGTATTTCCTACAGATGAGTCACTAAGAAAATCTCTGTATCTTTCTACTATGAAAATCATAGAAAAATGGACATCTCCAAATCAAAATTGGGCTACCACTTTAGCGCAGCTAACAATTAGATTTGAAGATAGAATTCCTAAAAAATATACAATCTAAAATTTTTTTGAAAATGGTAAATTTAGTGTATATTGTCCTAAATTAGACACATAATAAAAATGTATAAAATACCATTATTAGTATTCCAATCAAATAAAAAAATATTACTGGAATAAGTAATTTCCAGTAATATCAATTAATAAATAAGTCTATTTACACAAATCTATAGACATTCTCTTAGGTTATGAAACATCTAAGGTTATTTTTATATATATCAGTTATTAAGTTTTATAATTTCATTGCCAATAGTTACGCTTTCTATTTCGTTTACGTCTAGTATTTTAAAAAAATTACCGCTAACATGAGATTTTAACAAAGAAGAACCTCCACCTCCTGATCTAAAGATACATTCTCTACCTGTCAGATTTGACATATCCCCATTATGAACAGTACCATCTTTCATAGTTATAGCAGTTATAATAAAATTATCATATTGATCCCCTAAAAGATTAACATAAATTGATATGGGAGATACACTTATTGACGTAATAAGTGATTTATAATTATTCTCTTTTACAAAATGATTAACCTTAAAAGTTTTTGACGTATTGTTATATTTTAAATCCCAAGATAAATTCCATTTTCCTTTAATTAGATTAATGAATTTTTTATCTTTTTCTGAATAATATCCAAAATCATAAAAAAATAAAGAGATTTTATTATTAGTTAAGTTACCTTGTGAATGATAGTCAATTATATAACTTTTCTTATTGTCACTATAGTTACAATCATTTAAGTCTTCAAAACTCCATCCACCACCATTGAACTTATGAAGGTCAATATTAGTAGTGTTAAAATATGCATTTTCAGGAATTTTAATACCTTTTGGAGCAATAACATCAAGAATAATATAAATAGCATGGTCATCACCTAAAGTTTGTCTAACAGTTAAATCTAACCCGTTATTTGACACAGTTTTATTTACATTTACTGTAGCACTATCAAGTCGGGTATCATTTTTATTTATAGATAATAAGTTTAAAAAAATATTATCCAAATCAGATTCAAAATATTCACTAGCCATGGCAATTGTACCAATCATAAAAGTAGCTACTAAAATACTCACTATTAATTTTTTCTTGCTAATTTTTTTATTTTCTTGAGAAGAAATTTTTTCCATAGTCATATTTAAAATTTTTAATTTCTCCTCTTTATTAAGAGGAGTTTCTTTGTCTAAAAGATTGTCATCATTTTTTTTATTAAATATTTCATGTATTTTATTCATAAATAATTCCTCCTTCAATTAGGGACTTTTTTAGTTTTTCTTTATTTCTAAAAAGAGAATTTTCTACTTTTTTAGATGATAAATTTAATTTAATACCAATATCTTTTACTCTTTTAAAATAGAAATATCTAAGTATAAAAATAGATTTATCAGGTTCATCCATATTATCAATAGTATTATGAATAATTTTGTTGTTTAGTTCTTGAGCTATTTTATCCTCCATATTAATATTTACTCCTAGAGAATCTTCTTCTATGGGTAAAATCAAATTCTCGCATTTTAAACTTCTTCTTTTATCCAATGCTGTATTTCTTGCAATAGCGTAGATATAACTTTTTAATGACGTGTTTTTCTCGTCTTTAAATTTATCTATGTTTTTCCAAAGTTTAAAAAAAGTATCAGAAATAGATTCTTCTATATCTTCCGTTTTACAGTCAGAAAGTATATTTTTACAAATAGTTTTTACTGCGCCACCATAAGTATCTAAAGCAATGCTTAGACCCTCTTCAGGTGATTTTATTAAGGAAGTGATTATTCTTTTATCGTTAAATTTATTCATATATTTACTCCTGTATATTAATTGCTTTTCACTTATCAATACGTAGAAAAATTTGTTTTCACTCACTTTTTCATTATAAATTTAAAATAAGTTAAATAGATATATTTTTTATTTACTTTTAAAATAAAGTACATAAAATAAAAACCACCTTATTTATAAAAAGGTGGTTGAATAGAATATGAATATTAGTCATATAATTCTATTACAATTTTTAATAAATGCATATCTTTACTAGGTGTGGTTAATGCATCCAATAGATTTTTAACATAAGAATAGTCACCGATTTTTAAATTATTACGATTTATATAGGAAATCATTTTATCGTAAGTAGATTCTATGTTATTGTAAGAGCCTTTGTGATATGCAACTAAATATTTACCAGATTTTTTTATAAATAACCTACAAGAAGGTATTTCTGTTTCACAATTAAATAAAAAGTTTTCTGGTATAAAATTATAACTATCATTTATTTTTTCTATACTTATTAAAGTTGATAAGGAATAATTTAAGCTATAATTATTTATAAATTGATTAAAATTATTTTTGACCATGAAGAATAAGTTTTTATCTGTATCATTTTTTAAAGACTTACTTAGAAATAATCTTTCTTCTTCTTCATATTCAATTTTTATTTCTTCACTATTTATGCAAGATGCATAATCAATTTTTTCGATTCTTGACTTCAGCATATTTTGTAGTTTCTTAATTCTATTTATTTCATCATCTAGTTCATCAATTCTATTTTCAAATAAACTTTTTACTTTTTCGGGTGTTCTATTATTTAGAAATAAATTAATTTCATTTAAAGACATATTCATTTCCTTCATAACAGAAATAAAATAAAATAGATTTAATTGATCGTAGGTATACATTCTGTAGCCATTATCATTACAGTAATTAGGCTTTAATAATCCAATATCATTGTAATGATACAATGTATGTTTTGTAACATTACAAAGTTTAGCAAACTCTCCTGTAGTTAGTTTTCTTAAATTCATTTTCATTTTTTTATCTCCTATTGACTGTTGGGTTACCCTATACTATATTATAGCAATATGATAAACAATATGTAATAATTATATACATGAGATCAAAGGAGTAATATTATGAGTAATAAAAGTATTGATTTAGGAAAAGGAAGCATTGGAAAATTACTTTTTACATTGGCTATACCAACTATAATAGGTCAATTAGTAAACCTATTATATAACATCATTGATAGAATATTTATAGGTAAGATGAATAATGGAGATTTAGCCATGGCGGGTGTTGGTGTTGCTATGCCAATAATACTATTAGTATCGGCTTTTGCCATGCTGTTTGCAGCTGGAGGTGCTCCATTAACTGCTATAGAAATGGGTAAACAAGATAATGAAAAAGCAGAGGAAATAATGAATAATTGTTTTTCTATGCTTATATATGGAGGTATTATTTTAACAATAGTATTCTTTTTGTTCAAAGAACCTATACTTTGGGCTTTTGGAGCTAGTAATGCTACTATAGAATATGGTTTAGATTACTTATCTATATATTTAATTGGTACTATATTTGTACAGATATCTTTGGGAATGAATTTATTTATAAATACTCAAGGATTTACTAAAATAGGTATGCTTACTGTTATTATAGGAGCTGCAATAAATATTATTCTTGACCCCATATTAATATTTAAATTTAATATGGGAGTTAAAGGAGCTGCTTTAGCAACTATAATAGCCCAAGGAGTATCTGCTATTTTTGTATTAAAATTTCTATTTGGCAAAAAAAGTATTCTTAAAATTAGAAAAAGATATTTAAAGCTTAACAAAAAATTAGTGCTTTCAGCAGTAGCTTTGGGTGTGGCACCATTTATAATGCAAGCTACAGAGTCTTTAGTATTAGTTAGTTTAAATAACCAACTATTAAAATATGGTGGAGACTTAGCTGTAGGTGCTATGACAATAATGAGTAGTATTATGCAAGTGATAATGATGCCTTTAATGGGACTTACTCAAGGAGCGCAGCCTATCATTAGCTATAACTTTGGGGCTAAGGAAATAGACAGAGTTAAAAAGACATTTAAATTATTATTTATAATATGTGTAGCATATTCTGCATTGATGGTATCATTAATAATGATATTCCCAGAATTCTTCGTAAGCATATTCAATAATAAACCAGAGCTTGTTGAGATAACATCATGGGCAATGAGAATATATTTTGTAGGTATGTGTTTATTTGGGGCTCAAATAGCTTGTCAACAAACTTTCTTAGCCTTAGGCCAAGCAAAAACATCATTGATTATTGCCATGCTTAGAAAAATTGTATTGCTTGTTCCACTAATATTTATTTTACCTATGTTTTTTGAAGACGATTTAACTGCTGTTTTATTAGCAGAGCCAATAGCAGATATTATAGCTATAATAAGTACTATAGTAATATTTGGAGTATTCTATAAGAAAACTTTTAATAATATACATGAAAAAACAATAAAGCAATAAATAATTAAACTAATAAAAAGAATGATGATAAAATTAACTATCATTGTTCTTTTTTATTAGTTCTTTTCAATTTTTGTCATATTTATATACTTATTAATCATAATTAATTAGTAATGCATATTTAAATAAATTCTAATACATAAAAAAGCCAGGTAATAAAGGTAAAAGTACTTTCAAGTAGAATTTTATATATATGCAAGAATAAAGTATTTAAGGGTTAAAATTAAATATTTTCGATTTTATAATAAGAATTCTAAATATTATATTGATATTATATTAAAATTTAATTAACATTATTAAGTATGTACAGTTTTGCCTTATAATTTATACTATAGAATCGTAATAAAAATTTTAGTATACATGAAATATGAGCAGGATTTATATGTCATGGGGGGATAGTTATGATAAAGACATACAATATGGGAATAGATGTAGGATCAACAACAGTAAAAACTGTGATTTTATATGATGATATACCTATTTATAAGGAATATAGAAGACATTTTTCAGATGTTAAAAAAGCTGTTAAAGAAATACTACAAAATGTTTATGATAAATTAGGGGATATTTGTGTATCCGTGGTAGTAACAGGATCTGGAGGAATAGATATATCAAATTATTTAAATTTAAAATTTATTCAAGAGGTTATTTCATCTACAAAGGCAATAGAAATATTTCACCCTGAAACAGATGTAGTGATAGAACTAGGTGGAGAAGATGCCAAAATCACGTATTTAAGTGGTGGTATTGATCAAAGAATGAATGGAATATGCGCTGGTGGAACTGGAGCTTTTATAGATCAAATGGCTACGCTTTTAAAAACAGATGCCAAAGGTTTAAATGAAATGGCAAAGGATTATAATGTTATTTATCCTATTGCTTCAAGATGTGGTGTATTTGCTAAAACAGATATACAGCCACTTATAAATGATGGTGCAAAAAAATCAGATATAGCTATGAGTATTTTTAATGCTGTTGTTGTACAAACAGTAAGTGTTTTATCTTGTGGAAGAAAAATAGAAGGTAAAATTGCTTTTTTAGGAGGGCCATTATACTTTTTATCTCAGCTTAGAAAAGCGTTTCAAAATGTGTTAAAACTTAAAGATGAAGATATAATTTTTCCAGAAGATGCTCAACTATATATAGCTATGGGTGCTAGTCTACTATCAAAAAATGAAGATTTTTTAGTATTACATGATTTATTAGATAGATTAGATCAAATTAATCATACTGATATTGTTGGGAGTAAGGGTTTAGAGCCTTTGTTTAAAGATTTTAATGAATATGATGAATTTACACATAAACATGATAAAAATTCAGTGGAAAAAGTAAATATTAATAAAGTAAAAGGCAATGTATATTTAGGTATTGATGCAGGTTCAACTACTACAAAAGCTACATTAATAGATGAAGATGGAAATTTAGTATATTCATATTATAGTAGTAATGAAGGAAATCCTTTAGAAACTTCAATAAGAGTTTTAAAAGACATATACAAGATTTTACCTCAGGGTATGAAGATTCTTTCCTCTTGTGTAACAGGATATGGTGAAGCATTACTTAAAATGGCCTTAAAAGTTGATTATGGAGAAATAGAAACCATAGCTCATTATAAAGCTGCAAAATATTTTAACGAAGGTGTAGATTTTATTTTAGACATTGGTGGTCAAGATATGAAGTGTCTAGAAATAAAAAACGGAGTAATTGATAGTATTATATTAAATGAAGCTTGTTCTTCAGGATGTGGCTCATTTTTAGAAACTTTTGCAAAATCTTTATCTATGACTATAGAGGACTTTGCTAGAGTTGGTATAAATTCAAAAAATCCTGTGGATTTGGGATCTAGATGTACAGTATTTATGAATTCTAAGGTTAAACAAGCACAAAAAGAAGGAGCTACAGTAGCAGATATTTCTGCGGGACTTTCTTATTCAGTAATAAAAAATGCTTTATTTAAAGTTATAAAAATAAGAGATTTTAGCAGGCTTGGCAACAATATAGTTGTTCAAGGTGGAACTTTTTACAATGATTTAGTTCTTAGAGCTTTTGAAAAGTTAACAGGAAAGGAAGTTATTAGACCTAATATTGCTGGCTTAATGGGTGCTTTTGGTTGTGCTTTAATTGCAAAATCTCAGTATAAAGAAGGCTATAAAAGTCAATTGTTAGATATAGAGGGCCTTAATAATATTAAATTAGATGCCACAGTCAGAAGGTGTAAGGGTTGTTCAAATAAATGTTTACTTACAATAAATAAATTCTCTGAAGAGGAAGTTTTTATATCTGGAAATAGATGTGAAAATGGAGCTTTTTTAAATGGAGATAAAAGCATAAAAATAAATAAACAAAATCCTATTAATTTATTTAAGTTTAAGTATGATAGATTGTTTAAACATTATAAATCATTAAGTAAAGAGGAATCAAAAAGAGGGGAAATAGGAATACCTAGAGTTCTAAATATGTATGAAGATTACCCATTTTGGTATACATTTTTCACATCCCTAGGATTTAGAGTGTTGTTATCAGAAAGATCGTCAAAACAGTTATACGAAAAAGGTATAGATTCAATAGCATCAGAAACCGTATGCTATCCAGGTAAAATGGTTCATGGACATATTCAAAGTTTAATTGACAGAGGAATAAAAACTATTTTTTATCCTGCTGTTACCCATGAATACAAAGAAGACAAAAGTGCTGATAACAATTATAATTGTCCTGTGGTAATATCTTATTCTGAAGTTATAAAAAATAATTTAGAAGATTTAAGAAGAAAAAATATTAAATATATTAATCCTTTCTTAAGTTTAAATAATAAAGAAATATTAAAACATAGATTATATGAAGTTATTAAAGATAACTTTAAGGATATTACAAAGTCAGAGGTATTTAATGCAGTAGATGAAGCAACAAAAGAAGAAAATAATTTTAAAAATGAAGTAAGAAAAGCAGGAGAAGATGCACTAAAATATATAAATGAAAATAACTTAAAAGGAATTGTTTTAGCAGGTAGACCTTATCATTTAGACCCAGAAATTAACCACGGAATACCTGAGCTAATAAACTCTTTAGATATGGCAGTGCTTACAGAAGATAGTATTTGTCATCTTGCTAATTTAGATAGACCCCTTCGTGTAGTGGATCAGTGGGTATATCATTCAAGATTATATAAGTCCGCATCTTTTGTGAGAAATTTTGATAATTTAGAGTTGGTTCAGTTAAACTCTTTTGGATGCGGTTTAGATGCAGTAACTACGGAACAAGTGGAAGAGATTTTAAGTGAAAAATCTAAAATTTATACTGTTATAAAAATAGATGAAGGTAATAATTTGGGAGCGGCAAAAATAAGACTTAGATCTTTAAGAGCTGCTATGAAAGAAAGAGAAGAAAATAACATAAAGGAAGAAAACATAGAAATTAAGAGAATACCTTATGTTAAAAATACAAATCTTAATATGACTCATACTCTACTTGCACCCCAAATGTCTCCTGTACACTTTCAATTTATACAAGAGGCTTTTAATTCTTGTGGATGGAATGTGGTAATACTTGAAGATACTAATAGAGAAGTAATAGAAGAAGGCCTAAAGTATGTACATAATGATGCTTGTTACCCAGCAATAATTGTAATAGGCCAATTAATTAAGGCTTTAAAATCAGGTAAATATGACCTAAATAATACGTCTGTAGCTATTACTCAAACAGGTGGAGGGTGTAGGGCAACTAATTATATTGGTTTCTTAAGAAAGGGACTATATGAAGCTGGTTTTAAGGATATACCAGTTATATCACTAAGTGTAAATAATATAGAAGATAATGGAATAATGGCTAATATATCATTAAAACTAATTCACCGAACTATTATGAGTGCCATTTATGGAGATTTATTAATGAAGGTAGTATATAGGGTAAGACCTTATGAAACTGTAAAAGGAAGCACTAATAAGCTTTATGATAAATGGGTAATCAAATGCAAAGAATCTGTAAAAAATGGTAAATTTTCAGAGTTTAAAAAAAATATAAGAAATATAGTAAAAGACTTTGATAACTTAGAAATACTGAATATTACTAAGCCACGTGTAGGGTTAGTTGGAGAAATTTTGGTTAAATTTCATCCAACAGCAAATAATAATGTTGTAGATATATTGGAAAAAGAAGGTGCAGAAGCAGTAATGCCAGAACTTATTAACTTCTTTACTGCTTGGTCTGTAAATACTCTTTTCAAAAGTAAATATTTAGAAGGAAGTAAGAAATCAACAATAGGAGCTAAGATATTTATTAAAATTGCTAACCTTTATCAAAAAGCTTATATGAAATCATTAAAAGAAAGCAAAAGATTTTCTCCACCAAATGATATTAGAGATTTGGCTAAAAAAGCCTCTGAAGTAGTATCACTTGGAAATCAAACTGGAGAAGGTTGGTTGTTAACAGGTGAAATGATAGAACTTATAGAGGATGATGTGAAAAATGTTATCTGCATGCAACCTTTTGGATGTTTACCAAATCACATAATTGGTAAAGGATCTATTAAGGAGCTAAAAAGAAGATATAAGGATGCAAATATAATTCCAATAGATTATGATCCATCGGCAAGTGAAGTAAATCAAATAAATAGAATAAAATTAATGTTATCAAATGCATTTAAGACAATGAATAATAAGGAAATGACTTATATAGATATTAATGATTACAAAGCTAAAGAGCCGGAAGAAAATAAAAATGAATGTTTAGCTAAATGCTAAGTATCAAGAACAGATTAGAACTATTTCTAATCTGTTCCTGTATATAAAATAGAATTTTATCAACAATGAATATATTTATTATGATATAATAAAATTCAATATACTAGAAAAGGTGGAGTAGTTATGAAATCACTTAAAGATGCTATATCTTTAGATTATTTAGATTATGATGTAAGCGAAGATATTAGTATCCATGAAGGAAGATTTTGTGTTTACTTATATAATAAAAAGTATAAATGCTACGGCAAAGTATTTTATAAAATGACCACTCCCATGTCTATAAATTTTAAAGGAAAAGTTTTATCAAGAAAAGACTATGATGTAGATATAACCTTAGATTATGATAACGCTATATTAGAAGTTTATGGTTATAAACCAATAAACGTAACTGTAACGGTATCTAGTGATTTATTATTAGAAGGTTACATTAATGATGGATATATTAAGTCAAAAAATTACTTTGTAGATAGTATAGATTTTTATATAGTAAATCTTGATAGATATTCAGGCAAACTTATAATGCACGAAGATAAGCTATTTGCTGGGAGGATGGAATTTAATATAAGGGATTTAGAAGTAACCATTGATAAAAGATATGATTTTACAAAGGAACTAAATCGTGAACTAAAAGATAAATCTGGAACTATAATTACCCACATCGGAAGAATAAAAAAGAAAGATAACAGTTTATTTAAGACAAATAATATAAATGATGTGTTGGACAACATATCTATGGCACTTAGCTTTATGTGTGGAAGATATGTTGATATATGTATAGTTAAAGGGTATGAGTTAAACAATAACATATTTAGATTATGTAGAGAATGCATAGTAAGTCCTTTTAGATTTGTACCTAATTGGAAGGATACCATATCTAATAATCATAATATAGAAAAATATATGACGTTAATGTGTAAAAGATTAAATGACTTATACTATGGACATGCTATTAAACAAGTTATTGATTGGTATATAGAAACATTGGGTAACACTACTATAGAAAACAATATTATTTCCATGCAAATTGCACTTGAGACTTTATCTTATGTAGTTTTAGTTGAGCAACAAAAGATTTTAAGTGATGAGGAATTTGATGAGAATTTATCATCAACAAACATTAGAATGTTACTTAATAGTTGTAAAATTTCTACAGGAAAAGAAGAGCTTTATTTGTTTGATGAATATATTCAAAGTAAATTTTTAGATGGAGTAGATTTAATTACTTACTTTAGGAATAAAATTGTTCATCCAAGTAGAAAAAGAAATAGAGCAACTCTTCATGTGGAAGATATGTGGAATATAATTCAAATTGCCATAAGATATGTGGAATTGGTTATACTACATTTAATAAGCTATAAAGGTGAGTACTCCAATAGATTAAAAGAAAGATCTTATGGAGAAGTAGAATTGGTGCCGTGGAATTTCTATGATAGAAAGGAATAACAATATGAAGCTTTATGGATACAAAAAATGATCTACAGCAAGAAAAGCCAAGAATTGGTTAAAGGAAAATAATATAAACTTTGATGAAATAGATTTAGTAGATACACCACCGACAAAAGAAGAAATGAAAAAAATTTATGAAGAAAGTGGGCATGAATTAAAAAAATTCTTTAATACAAGTGGTATAAAATATAGAGAATTAGGACTTAAAGAAGTGTTAAAGACTGCAAGTGAAGATGAAATGCTTGACATACTTGTAAGTGACGGAAAACTTATAAAAAGACCTTTATTAGTAGATAATAAAAAAGTTTTAATTGGTTTTAAAGAAAATGAATATAAAGAAAACTTATTATAATTAGAAATCTCCTTTGATTAGTTCAAGGGAGATTTTTTTATAGTTGACAAGGTGTAACAAAACAGTTACTATATGTGTATATAATATATATACAGTTATAAACACTATATACACGTCTTATGTATGAAAGGAGGTAAGTACAGTTGAATGTAATTATAAGTAACTCTTCAGCAGTACCACTTTACGAACAAATTCAAAACCAAATTAAGTCACAGATTTTAAGTGGAGATTTACGTAGTGAGGAATTACTACCGTCCATAAGATCTTTAGCTAAAGAACTAAAGGTAAGTATAATTACTATAAAAAGGGCTTATGAAGAATTAGAAAAGGAAGGATACATACAAACTGTTGCAGGAAAAGGTAGTTATGTATGTGGACAAAGTACAGAAAGATTAAAAGAAGCCGCATTATTTGAGATGGAAAGTAAGCTTGAGGAAATAATTCTAGGAGCTAAAAAGATGGGAATAAATGAGAAAGATTTTATAGAGATTGTTAAAAGTATTTATGAGGAGGTTTAAATAATGAATGCAATTGAAATTAATAATTTAAGAAAGGATTTTGATAATTTTTCTTTAAAAATAGAAGACCTGAAAATACCAGAAGGTTTTGTAACAGGATTTATTGGACCAAATGGATCAGGCAAAACAACTACAATAAAATTAATACTTAATATGTTGAGAAGAGATAGGGGAAGTATTAAAGTATTTAACCAAGAATATGAAGGTAATGATATATCTTTAAAGGAGAACATAGGATATGTGGGAGAGTTTAATGGATATTTACAAGAATCAAAATTAAGTAGGATAAAAAAATCTCTTTGTTTATTTTATAAAAACTGGGATGAAATACTTTATAAAAGATATATGAAAGAATTTGAATTAAATGAAAATGAAATTTATAAACAATTATCTAAAGGTCAACAAAAGAAATTTGAAATAGTAATGACTTTATCTCATCACCCTAAAATAATTATAATGGATGAACCTACAGCCAATCTGGATCCTTTAGTTAGAAATGAAGTACTAGAAATGTTACAAGAAAGAATTGAGGAAGATAATGCTACAGTATTTTTGTCAACTCACATAACTAGTGACTTGGATAAAATTGGAGACTACTTAGTTTTTATTTATAGGGGAAAAATTTTCTTAGCTGATGATAAAGATAGTATTTTACAAAAGCATATTATAGTAAAAGGAAATAATGAATTATTGCAAAAAGAAACAGAGGATATATTCATATCAGTTAATAAAAATAGCTTTGGATTTGAAGGTTTAGTAAAAAATAAAGAAAAGGCATATGAACTATTTGGTGAAGAAGTAGTTTACGATAAACCTAACTTGGAAGATATTTTAACTTATTACACAAGGGGGAATAAGTAATGAGAAATATAATGAATTTAGTGAATTTAAGTTTTAATAATTTTCTTTCAGTAAAGAAAATGGCTTTATTTATCTTAGTTGCATTTGGTGGTGCTTCTCTAGTCAATCCCAGCTTTTCAACAATGTTAATGGGGATGATGACTTATGTTATAGCATATCAAACTATGGCTTATGAAGATTCCTATGGGATAGATTATATGATTTCACACTTACCTGTTACAAAGAATGAATATGTAATTTCTAGATATATTTTCTGTATAATAACTATTGTTGGAGCTAGTATATTATGCTCTTTGATATTTTTTATATCTAATAAAGTAAATTTAGTTGATCTAAGTGGAATTGATTATAAAATGATTTTATATATTGGTATAATAAGTGCCGTTACCTTAGTATCAGTATTTACTCCAGTTTTATTGTATTTTGGAATGAAAAAAGGTAGAATGGCAATGGTATTTATATTTATGATTATTGTAATGATACCATCTTTAATTGTTAATGATATGGAAATGGCTATAAACATATTGAATAAGTTAAGTGAAATAAATATTAATCTTTTTAGTGGAATATTAACAATATTAATGCTGCTTATCTCATACTTTATTACTAGGTTTTTATATGAGAAAAAAGAAGTAATTTAATGTAAAATAGCATGATAATATATATTTATCATGCTATTTTTATATTTTAATTTAAGCAGCTTTATTATTATCATCATTATTTGCTTGTTTTTGTGCTAAGGAGTAAAGAGGAAGTCCAATTAAAGTAACAATTACACCACCTAAAGATATTAGAGTATTTTCCATTCCTGCAAATAACAATTGATTAATTACAACAAATAATCCACCAGCAATAGCTATTATAGGTATTACTGGGTATAAAGGAACTTTATATGGTCGATTTAATTCAGGTTGTCTTTTTCTAAGTAGAATTACGCCCATAAATGTTAATACATAGAAAGACCAAATTGCAAACATAGATAAGTCAGTTAACAAGTTAAATCGGCCAGATAAAGCATAAAGAGCAGACAAAATCCCCATTACTATGGTTGCACTTCCAGGAACGCCGCTTTTATTTAATGAACCATAATATTTATAACCTGGGATAGATTTTTGTTGACCTAAAGTATAAAGAACTCTTGGACCAGTTAATAAATAACCATTAATGCAACCGAATACAGAAATCAGAATTCCTGTCGTTATAATTTTACCACCAACAGGTCCAAATATTACTTGTGCTACAGCAGAAGCTGGTGAATTATAATTTGCTAACTCGCTTGCTGGTAAAACCCATAAGTAAGCAACGTTTATTATTATATAAACCACCATAACAAAAGCTAAACCAACAATAATTGCTTTTGGCAAATCTTTACCAGGATTTTTCATTTCGCCAGCTATAGCACCAACATTAATCCATCCATCATAGGCAAATAATATGGCAATCAATAACTGACCTATTATAGATGCAGTAGATACACCAGGACCTACTAAAGGAGAAGTTATAGGATTATTACCATTACCTCTCATAAAACCAAAAATTATTATTAAAACAAGAGGTATTAATTTACACGTTGTAGCTATTATTTGTATAAGACCAGTTGTTTTAGAACTTAAAGTGTTTAAAATACTAATAAGTAAAATAACACCTAAAGTTATAGGAACTACTAAGCTTTCATTCTCTATAAGTGCTGCACTTTGATTACCAAATATAACTGCCAGAGCGGCGACAGTAGCAGGAAAAAATAAAACACACTGCATCCATCCAGTTAAAACGCCAAGTTTTTTACCATAAATTTCTTCAATGTAAACCATCATACCACCTGTTTTGGGAATGGCAGCAGAAACTTCTGCAGCGGTTAAACCTGCGGTTATTGTCATAACTCCAGCCACAACCCAAGCTATCATGCCAAGTCCAGGTTCTCCACCTGTTAAAGTATAAACTGCTTGAGGCTTAAAAAATACTCCACTGCCAATAACCATACCAATAACTGTAGATAAAGCGGCAGTAAAACCTAAGTTTTTTTGTAATTTTTCACTCATAATGTAAATTTCCTTTCAAGTATATTTTCTAAATGATAATTATAAATTCGACTATAAAAATGTTAATATTATTAAAATTAATAACATGTAATTTAATTCTCTAAATTATATATTAATATTTGTAAAAGGATATTTTTTATGTACTCATGAAAAATTTAAATTTGTTAGGAAATCTATAGAATAATAAACTTTTAGACACGATGTAACACTGTTGCATTTAAATAAGTATTATATTTATTGTAAAAAATGAAATTATATAATAAAACCATAGCAAAATATTTGAGATGATTAAAGCTCTTCTAGATATGAATATAGAAATAGGTGATGAAATTACAATTATTGATAATGATATGAGAGAGCTAAGGGCAGAAGAAAATTATACTATTAATTATGAAGTTTTATGTATAAATAATAGAGTAGTTAAAAGAGGATATAATGAAAATGAAAAAATTTATAGTGTAAATTATTTATTACAGTAGTAGCTTATCAAAGTAAAATTTAAAATTTGATTTATTAAAAATTTTTATATATACTAGAGTAAATAAATAATTTTAAGTGGGTGGGATAAGACATATGGATAAAATATTTAATGATAAATTAAATTTATTAACTAGGGATTTAAAAGAAATGAAAAAAGTAGCAATAGCATATTCAGGTGGAGTAGATAGCAACTTTTTATTAAAAGTTGCCAAGGATGTATTAGGAGAAAATGTTGTAGCTATTACTATTAGTGCTATGATGCATTCAAGTAGAGAAATTGAAGAAGCTGTAAATTATGCTAAAGAATATGGGGTTAATCATATTGTTTGTAATATTGACAATGTAGATCTGCAAGAATTTATAGAAAATGGACCTCTAAGATGTTATCATTGTAAGAAATTTGTATTTAGTAAAATAAAAGAAATAGCAAGTGAACATAATATTAAATATATACTTGATGGAACTAATTTAAGTGATTTAGATGATTATAGACCTGGACTAAAGGCTTTAGATGAATTAAATATTGTAAGTCCTTTAAAAAATGCTAAATTAAGTAAAGAAGAAATTAGGATTTTATCAAAAGAATTAAATGTTGCTACATATAAAAAACCTTCTTTTTCTTGCTTAGCTACTAGAATACCAGTAGGGGATAAAATAACTAAAGAGAAACTTAGAATGATAGAAGAAGGAGAAAATTTTTTACAAGACAATAATTTTACCCAGTATAGAGTACGAGTACACGACAATATTGCAAGAATAGAAGTTGATAAAAATGAAATTTGCAAATTTTACGATGATGAAATGATAAATAAAGCAAATCTAAAATTTAAAGAAATAGGTTTTAAATACGTTACATTAGATTTAAATGGTTACAAAACGGGAAATATGAATTAAGAACAGGAGGAACAAATGAAAAAAGAATATACTTTAGTAGCACCATGCTTTTTTGGTGTGGAAAAAATGTTAAGCAGAGAAATACAAAACTTAGGATATGAAATAATTAAAACAGAAGATGGAAGGATTACATATAAAACTGATGAATATGGTATAGCCAAATCAAATATTTATCTAAGATGTGCAGAAAGAGTTCATCTTAAGGTGGCAGAATTTGAAGCTAAAAGTTTCGATGAGTTATTTGAAGGTACAAAAAAAATAAACTGGGCAAAATATATACCTTTTGGAGCGCAATTTCCCATATCAAAGGCATCTTCAATAAAATCAAAATTATACTCAACTCCAGATATACAATCTATAGTTAAAAAAGCTGTTGTTGAAAGTTTAAAGAAAAGTTATTTAGAAACAGGACTACTAAAAGAAGATAAAGAAAAGTATCCTATATTTGTGTTTATACATAAAGATAAAGTAACTTTAACAATAGATACATCAGGAACAGCTCTTCATAAAAGAGGATATAGAGAAAGAGCTAATAAGGCACCGATTAGGGAAACTCTAGCTGCAGCCATAATGGAACTTGTTCCTTGGAGGCCAGGAAGAACTTTAGTTGATCCAATGTGTGGTTCTGGAACTCTTTTAATAGAAGCTGCTATGAAAGGAATAAATATGGCCCCAGGACTTAACAGAGAGTTTATTTCTGAGTCATGGAGAACTTTGGACAAAAAAGTATGGTGGGATATAAGAAGAGAAGCTTATGCTCAGGTAAATGAAGATATAGAGTTTAAAATATATGGTTACGATATAGACGAAGAGGCTTTAGAAATAGCTAGAGAAAATGCAGAAATAGCAGGTGTAGCAGATTATATAGAGTTTAATTATGGCGATGCTACTGAGTTTACTAGTGATGAAGAATATGGATTTATAGTAACTAATCCACCATATGGAGAAAGATTAGAAGACACAGATACAGTTAAAATGCTTTATAAACAATTAGGATATACATTTAGAAAACTTAAAAATTGGTCATACTACCTTATTACTTCTTACGAAGATTTTGAAAATGAATTTGGAGGAGAAGCAAGTAGAAGAAGAAAGTTATATAATGGTATGTTAAAAAGTAATTTATATCAGTATATAGGATCAAGACCACCTAAAAATAATAAATAATTTATAAAAAGTTAAATATATTCCCTTAAACTGAATATATATTATAATAAGTAGGTTTAAGGGGGTGTAGAATTGTTTAAAACAAAAAAGAACCTGAGAAGAAATGCAAAACACAAAGAACCAAGAAACAATAAGAAAAATTCTTCATATGTGGAAGATTACAATGAAGTAATATTAAATGATTTAGTTGATGAAAATAAATCCAATAATGAAGATATTATACAAGAAGAACCAATAAGAAAGACGAAAAAAAAGAAAGCAATTAATTTTAATTTAGGAACTAAGAAAAAATCTACTTCAGATGAAGATAAAAATAAAAAAGGAAAAACTCTAAATAAAAAACATAAAGGCGATAATGATGAGCCAAAAGAAATTATAGATGTAGAAAGTAAAAAAGATAAAACAGAAGTTGAAGCTAAACCTAAAGACAACAAATCAACAAAGTCTAAAAAAACTAAAAAAGAGTCTAATAAATCATCCAAAAAGAATTCAAAAAAACAACTAAGCGAAGATAGCACAAGTAAATCAAGCAAATTAAATAAAAAGACGTCGAAAAAAGATAATAAGCCTACTAAAGAAGACAAAGGTAAAAAAACATCTAAAAAATCAAGAAAAGAAGATGAAGTAAAAATCAAATCAGTAGAAAATATTGAAGTAGAAGAAGTAAATAACGAAGAAGATGAAATTTTAGAAGGTAACGTTTTTAGAAGTATGGAAGAAGATAAAGAATCTATTGATGAAAATCCTCAGATAGAAGTTGATGAAGAAAAATTAAGTGAACATAAATTTGAAGATATAATTTGGTCAGATGACAAATTTCCTAAAAACTAAATAAAAGACTATAAAAGCTAAATCTTAAAGGTATATTTTTATTTTATTATATATCTTTAGATTTAGCTTTATATTTTTTTTGTATAAATACATAATAGATAATAATAAGAAATCTTAAGAAAAAAAGAAAATATAAATAAAAGAACAATCTTATGTTAGAATATAATAAGATTTACTTACTTTAAGGAAGTAATCTTTTATTTTGAAAAATTTCATGTATAATAAAATAGAAAGAGTGATTAATATGACTTATAAAGAACTATTTTTAAAAGTGGATGATATATTGCAAAGTAGTGATAAACCATCAGTAGAAATTAGAAAGATGATTGATGAAGGGCAATTTGATCAAAAACCCTTTATAAAAATTAAAAACTTGGAAGATATAGAACAAAATTTAATTCATCATCCTGAGGGAAATGTGTTAAATCATACCTTATTGGTAATTGACAAAGCAAGTGATTTGAAAGATAAATCTAAAAATAAAAGAGTATTTATGTGGGCAGCATTATTACATGATTTAGGTAAATTAACAACCACAAAAAAGAGAAAAAATAAAATAACTGCTTATGGACATGATTTACAAGGAGAAATACTATCGAGACAATTTTTACATCAAGTTACAGAAGATGAAAAATTTATAAATGAAGTATGTATCTTGGTAAAGCATCATATGCAACCATTATTCTATGATAAAAAGCTACCATATTTTAAAGAAAAAGAAATTGTTGATGAATGTGATTATGAGGAAATAAGCTTACTTTCATTGGCTGATAGACTAGGAAGAGCTAGTTTATGTGAAGAAAAAATAAAACAAGAAGAAAAAAGAATAAATAATTTTAAGAACTTCTTTGCTGACAAATATAAATAGGAGGGAATATATGAAGTTACTAAAAGTGGCAGCTTTAGTTTTTGTTATGTGCATAATAACAACAGGCTGTGATACAAGTAGTGATTTACCTGAAAATCTACTTGATGATAATATTACTTATGATAAAGGAAAGAATGAATTATACACCTTTATAAATAAATCCTTAGATGGAACCACATTAGTTTTGCCGGATAACTCAAGTGAAGTTGGACAAATAAATGAAGTAGACTCAAATATAATTGCACTTCAAAAAAGCCAAGATGTTAATTTGAAAATAAATAAAGTTGGTTTTGTGCTTATTTCTAAAAATGATAAAGGATATACTTTGGAAGATAGTTATCTTGAAGAAGGTGAGGAAATAGAGTATGCAAATTTCTATGATTTAAACAATGATGGAAGTGACGAGGTTATATTACTTATAAATAATAAGTCAGTAACAACTATGAGTGTATATAGTATAAAAGATAATAAAATCACAAGGATTTCAAAAGTAAAGCCGACCTGGTTGGAAGATTATAAAAAATATACTCAGATGAAAATAAAAGTAGGATTTATAGATAATGACTTAAAACTAGATATTTTAATGATGAATTATGATAGAAGTAATGGTGAAATGTATGCAACTATGTTAAATTACTCTAATAATAATGAGTTGTCTACAACTAATGCGATTAAAATATCTAATGTGAAAAACTTAAATGATTTATACTTGGTAATTGGAAAAGTCTACAATAATAAAAAAGGTGTAATATTAAGTATACCTACTTTGAAAGAAAATGGGTATGCAACTCAAATGTTATTTATGAAAGATAATAAACTTAAAAAAGTATTCAATGATGATAATATTATTTTTAATTCTTATTATGTACCTGTAAGAGATGAAAATAGTGATGGAATTTTAGATATACCAGTATTAAATAATAATATGATTGAAAGTTTTGCATCAAATAGTAAGCCATCAGCTCTTGTTAGTTGGAGAAAATGGAATAATAAAACTGGTAAAGATGCAGATACAATATTTATAAGCCAAGTTTATTATAATTATAAGAATAATTTTAAATTTTTAGTACCTGATAACCTTGCAAATAAATTATATATTCAAAAGAGCATAGTAGGTGATACACCATATTATATTTTCTATTACTATGATAAGAGTAGTAAAGAACCTCTAGAATTGTTCCAAATAGGTATTTCTCTTAAAAATTTAGTTGAGGATACTAAATCAGGTCCTAAGATGGAGAGTATCTTGGCTGAAACAGATAATAACTATTACCAACTAGTAGTTAAAAATAAAGATACTTTTAAAAAATATGACTTGACATTGGAAAATATGAAGGAGTATTTTTCTATAGTTTATGGATATAAATAGAAATTTTGGGAGGAATTATTAAAAAATGAAGGAAAAAATATTAGTTTTAGAAGATGAAATAGGTATAAGAAGTTTTGTAAGTATAAATTTAAAAAGAGAAGGATATGAAATAATTGAAGCTGGAAGTGGGTCAGAAGCCATCGAGCAACTTTCAAATCATCCAGACATATCAATAGCACTACTTGATGTAATGTTACCAGATATGAGTGGAATAGATGTATGTAAATTTATAAGACAACAATTTGATCAAATTGGAGTTATTATGCTTACAGCAAAAGGTCAAGAAGAAGATAAAATAGAAGGATTTATATCTGGGGCAGATGATTATATTGTAAAACCATTTAGTATAAAAGAATTGTTAGTAAGGGTATCAGCTCTTATAAGAAGAGTTAAAAAGGACGATAATAAGCTTAAGAGTAATGAAATAATATCTGATCCTTTTGTATTAAACATAGATAAAAGAAAATTATATAAAAATGGATTAGAAATAGAATTAACGCCTACAGAATTCTCCATAGTCAAGTATTTAATGGTAAATGCTAAAAAATCATTAAGTAGAGATCAAATACTAAATGAGGTATGGGGAAGTAATTACTTATATGATTTTAAAATAGTCGATGTTAATATAAGAAGAATTAGAAATAAAATAGAAGATGATCCATCAAAACCTAAGTACATCCAAACAGTTTGGGGTTATGGATATTGTTTTAGAAAGGATGAATAATAGGTGCTACATTTAGAAGGTCTGAGAAAAAGAGTCATAAAGTATTATTTTATAATGATAATTATAACAGTAGCATTATTTGAAGGGCTATTTATGTTTTATCTTCAAAACTTCTATTACAACTCTGCTAAACAATCTTTAATTTCTCAAGCAAACTACACTATGGATATATATGATGGTGTAGGAATGGAGTCTACTAGTTTTGAAAATAAAGTTTCCAATATTTTCGAAAAAGGAAAAGTAAATAGTAATACAAATTTTTCTATTGAGTTTATAGATAAAAATAAAAATGTAATATTAGATAGATATGGAATAAAAACTAATGAAAAGTATGAATACGAAGATGTAAATAAGGCATTAAAAGGAAGTAGTAATTTAACACCATATACATATAATATTGTAGGAACAAATGAACATGTTATGAGTATATCTGTTCCACTTAAACTTAATAACCAAATAGAGGGCGTTGTTAGGTATAGCTTATCGTTAAGAAATATTGATGATACCATAATTAAGCTTGTTTTCTTTTTTATTGTTGCAGGTGTGATTATCTTAATTATTGCATTCTTACTTAGCTTAAGATTTGCAGAGTCTTTAATTAAACCAATTAAAAACTTAAAACAGTTTGCCAATGAATTAGCTCAAGGAAATTACAATATCAAATTGAAAAAAGAGCAATTACATGATGATGAAATCGGAGATCTTGTTAGGACTTTTGAGCATATGGCTGTGGAAATTGATAAAAGTAGAAAACTAAAAGAAGAGTTTATATCCTCTGTATCTCATGAGCTTAGAACACCTTTAACATCAATAAAAGGATGGAGTGAAACTTTAGCTTATGAGGGAATTGGTAAAGAAGAACTGGATTTAGGTCTTGGAATAATACAAGATGAAACAGAAAGAATGATCTCGTTAGTAGAAGATTTACTAGATTTCTCTCGTCTATCTTCAGACAGAATAAGACTTCAAATCGATATGGTAGATGTAACTAAACTGGCAAAAGGTGTAGTAACTCAGTTGGCTGTTAAGGCAAATGAAAAAAATATTACACTTCTTACAGAATTTAAAACAGAAGAAATTTTTGATATTCAAGGCGATAAAAATAGACTTAGACAAGTTTTAATCAACTTGGTTCAAAATGCCATCAAGTTTACTGCAGAGGGTGGATATGTTGTTGTAGTTGTATCACAAGGAGAAGAATTTACTACATTTACTGTTACAGATAATGGTGTGGGTATTAATAAAGAAAACTTAACTAAAGTTTTAGATAAGTTTTTCCAAGAAGATTACAATAAATCAGGTAGTGGACTTGGTCTTGCTATAAGTAATGAAATAGTAAAATTACATGGTGGTAAAATGATAATAGATAGTGAAAAAGGTGTTGGTACAAACATAACTTTCACATTAAAAAATAAAATTATTGAATCTATATAATAAAAAGTTGTATCACTAACTGGTGATGCAGCTTTTTTTAAGAGTAGTAAACTTTGCTTACTAAGAAATGGTTGTAATAATTTATATTTACTATACAATAATATTTACAGATAAATATTTATATCTTAATTTGGAGGAAACTATGGAAATAGATATTAAGGAATTTGAGCTACTTTGTGATAAAGGTAGTGGAATTTATAATGAAGATATGGTTGGATTATGTAAAAAAGGTGCGTGGGTATTAGATGGAGCTACAGGCCTGAATAATAAAAACTTAATATCTAAAGAAAGCGATGCCAAGTGGTACGTATCTTGGTGGAATCAATACTTACAAGAAAATGTAAGTAAAGATATTTCATTAAAAGAAATAGTACTAGAGGGATTAGAAAATATAAAAAAAGAGTATTTATTAAAATTAAATGAGCTAAAAATTGAAAATCTAGATTTACCTTCAGCCTCTGCAATAATAATAAAATTTTATAAGGATAAACTGGAGTATATTATTTTTGGAGATTGTACTTTATTATTAAATAAATTAGATGAAAATATAAAGATCAAAGATGAACGCGTCTGCAAACTTGATGAAAAAGTATTTTTAAAGATGGAAAAGCTTAATAAAAGCAGTAATTTAACTATATTAGAAAAAAAGGATATTTTACTTCCTTTTATAATTGAAAACAGACTTAAGAAGAATAGTGACAAAGGGTATTGGATATTAGAATTTAATAAGGATGCTGTTGAAAAATCTATACATGGTTATATTGATATAGAAGATGAAGTCAAAATTATGATGAGTAGCGATGGATTTTCTTGTGCCTGGGATAGATATAATATTTTTGAAGAAAATGAAATGATAGAAGTAGGGAAGAGCAAAGGTATTGAATATATTAATGAGAAAATTAGGGAATTGGAAAAAAAAGATAATAATGGTATGATATTTCCAAGATTTAAAGAAAGTGATGATTCATCCTGCGTCTACTTACATATTACAAAAAAATAAAAAGGATGGATGATATGAGAATATTACATATTACAGCTCAAAAACCAAATAGCACAGGTAGTGGTGTATATATGAATGGAGTAATTGAAAGTTTACATAAAATAGGCCATGATCAAGGTATAATAGCAGGTATTGATATAAAAGATGAAAAACTTTATCTTAATGATAAGATAAAGTTTTATCCAATGACTTATAATACTCCTAAATTACCTTTTCCAGTAATAGGTATGAGTGATATTATGCCCTATGAAAGTACAAAATATAAAGATCTTACTGAAGATATGATAAATAAAATTAAAGAAGAGTTTTTAAGTATTTTAAATACAACAATAAAGGACTTTAAACCAGATATTATTATATGTAATCATTTATATCTAATTACAAGTTTCGTAAGAGAAAAAGTAAAAGATATTAAAGTAGTGGGGATTTGTCATGGAACTTGTCTTAGACAATTGAAAAATATAAATTTAGAAAAAGACTATATTATTTCAAATATAAATAAGCTGGATTATTTTTTTGCTTTACATAATGTGCAAAAAGAAGAAATAATTAAGATTTTTAATTTAGAAGATGACAAGGTTACAGTTATAGGCAGTGGCTATGACGACAAAATTTTTTACAACAAAAATTACAAAGCAGGTGAAGAAATTAATATAACTTATGCAGGCAAAATTTGTGAGAGCAAAGGGATAAAGTCTTTGTTAAATAGTCTTAATCTTCTAAATTATAATAAAGGAGATATCGTAGTAAATATAGCAGGTAGTGGAAGTGATAAAGAAGAGATTGATAAAATAATAGCGCTATCAAAAAAAACTAGGTATAAAGTTAATTTTAATGGAAGATTAAATCATATAGAATTATCGGAGTTATTTAACAAAAGTCATATCTTTATATTGCCCTCATTTTATGAAGGACTTCCAATTGTTGTACTAGAAGCTTTATCATGTGGATGTAAAGTAATAGTTAGTAAAATTAATGGGTTGGAAGATTTTATTGGGGAAGAAATAAATAGTTCTGATAACATATTATATTTGCAAATGCCTAGAATGATAAATTGCACGACTCCTTTAAAAGATGATTTACCTAAGTTTGAAGAAAATATTGCAGAAAATATGGAAAAACTAATAAATGTAATTAGAAAAGATGAAAAAAGACCTGAGATAAATATGACAAATAAAACTTGGGATGGTCTTGGCAAAAAGATAGATAAAATCATAAAATTAATCGTATAAAATGATTGTATTATATATATTATAATTAGTAGATAATAGTTATAAATAAATTTTAAAAAGATATATACTTTTTCATTTATAGATGTTATAATAATTATCCTTTATATATTTGTATGTATATATCAAATATATTAAATCAAATATATTAAAGTATTAAATTGGAAGGGATATTGAAAATTTATGAATAATATACAATTATTAATAAAAAATGCCTTTGAAGCACAAGAGATGAGCTATGCACCATATTCTAATTTTAATGTTGGGGCAGCTTTACTTGGCAAAAATGGAAAAATATATCAAGGTTGCAACATTGAAAATGCATCTTATACTCCAACAAATTGTGCTGAAAGAACAGCTTTCTTTAAAGCAGTATCAGAGGGACAAAAAGAGTTTGATGCCATTGCTATAGTAGGTGGCAAAGTAGGTGAATCAGGGGAATATTGTTCACCATGTGGAGTATGCAGACAGGTAATGATGGAATTTTGTAAACCAAAAGAATTTAAAATTTACTTAGCAAAAGATAGAAATAATCTTGATGATTATATAGAATATACACTGGAAGAAATATTACCATTGGGATTTGGACCAGCAAATTTAAAATAAATAATTTTATTGTTTATGGCGACGATGATATACCTTTTCTTTGCTGTAGGGAAATTCGTTGCTTAAAATTTAACATAACTAAAAGAAGGGTTTATACCTTTCTTTTTTTATGTTATAATATTGGTCGTATTAAAATATAATATTAAAAACTCTAGGAATTTCCTAGGACTTGTTCGAGATCCTCCAAGTATAAAAAACTAGGTTAGCTTATTTAGTGGCAGTATTTAAGTTAATCCTTAGATACGGCTTTTTTGTGCAAAAAAGCGTATAGGATCTCCTTTAGAAAGATTAGGAGGAGATAAAATATGGAAAAAAGAAAAGTAATAATTGATTGTGACCCGGGTATAGACGACTGCCTGGCAATACTTCTAGCTTTAAATTCCGAGGAGTTAGAAGTTGTAGGACTTACAATCTGTAGTGGTAACGTACCAGCAGATATAGGAGCGAAAAATGCTTCAAAAGCACTTCAAATATCGAAAAGACTAGATATACCAGTTTATGTGGGAGAAAGATTACCACTGAAAAGAAATCTTGTAACGGCACAAGATACTCATGGAGAAGATGGTATAGGAGAGAATTTCTATGAAGATGTAAACAAAGAAATATTAGATGGTGGAGTAGACTTTATTATTGATACCTTAAAAAATAATGAAAAAGTATCTATAATAGCTTTAGGTCCAATGACTAATATTGCAAAAGCTTTAATGAAGAATCAAGAAGTTTTCAATAACTTAGACGAATTTGTATCTATGGGTGGAGCCTTTAGGATACATGGAAACTGTTCACCAGTTGCAGAGTTTAATTATTGGGTAGATCCTCATGCAGCTGATTATGTTTACAAAAACTTACCTAAAAAAATTCATATGGTAGGCCTAGATGTAACTAGGAAAATAGTTCTAACACCAAATATTATTGAGTTTATAAATAGACTTGATAAGGAAAAATCAAAATTTATAAGTGAAATAACAAGATTTTATATAGATTTCCATTGGGAACAAGAGCACATAATAGGATGTGTAATTAATGATCCTCTTGCGGTTGCATATTTCATTGATAGAAATTTATGTAAAGGCTTTAATTCTTATGTAGAAGTTGTTCATGAAGGAGTGGCTATGGGTCAATCTATAGTAGACTCATTTAACTTTTACAAAAATGAAGCAAATGCTTATGTTTTAACAGAAGTAGATGAAAAAGCTTTTATGAAAATGTTCTTAAAAAGAATATTTAAAGAATATGAAAATGAAATAGATAAAATCCAGGGGGTAATATAAAATGAATAAGAGTATGAACACAAGAAATTTAACTTTGATGGCAATGGGGATTTCTTTAAATATAATAGGAGCATTGATAGCTTTAACATTAAGACTACCTATTTATTTAGACTCCATAGGAACAATATTAGTAGCTTGTTTATTAGGACCTAAATTTGCAGTTATGACTGGAGTATGTGGTAGTTTAATAAGTGGTATGACTTTTGATTCATATTCATTGTATTTTGCACCAGTACAAATTAGTACAGGACTTTTAGCAGGATTAATGTATGAAAAAGGATTTTTGAGTGGTAAGAAAACACCATTTGGAGTATTTATATTTACTTTACCAACAAGTATTATAAGTGCAGTAATAGCAGCATTTTTATTTGGAGGAGTCACATCTTCTGGTTCTTCTTATATAGTACAAATATTAAGTCATTTTAATGTACCAATGATAGTTAGTGTATTTATAACTCAAGTATGTACAGATTATGCAGATAAATTCTTAGCTGTAGTTTTAGTAGCTTTAGGTATAGCAGCTTTACCTAAAAGTTATAAATTATCATTTAAACAGAAGGTGAATGAACAACATGGATAGATATAGTGAAGTAATAAATAAAAATCAGCGTGAAATAGTACTACTTAAAGCGTTTCCATGCAAATGGGGAAAATGCAACTTTTGTGATTATATATTAGATAACTCTAAGAATGAAGAAGAGATAAATAAACTAAATTTTGAAGTACTAGAAAATATTACTGGTAAATATAAAGTATTGGAAGTAATAAATTCGGGTAGTTGCTTTGAAATTCCTAAGGATACTTTACTTAAAATAAAGGAAATAATCAAAGAAAAGAAAATTGAAAGATTATTTTTAGAAAGTCATTGGATATACAAAAATAAAATTCAACAAATGAGAGATTTCTTTGAAATACCAATAACCTTTAAGATAGGCGTGGAGACTTTTGACAATGACTTTAGAAATGGATATCTTAATAAAAATGCAAAATTTGAGACAGTTGAAGAGTTGAAAAAATATTTTGATTCTCCCTGTATTATGGTAGGTATAAAAGGTCAAACTAAAGAAATGATTGATAAAGATATGGAAATTGTACAAAAGTATTTTGAACATGCAACAGTTAATGTTTTTATTAATAATTCATCTAAAGTAAAAAGGGATGAAAAATTAGTTGCTTGGTTTAGTGAAAAATATAAGTTTTTAATAGATAATCCTAATATAGAGATTTTGTTTAACAATACAGATTTTGGAGTAGGAGATTAAGAAGTAGTCCCTTTGGGACTGCTTTTTTACGTGTGCCCAGCATGGGCAACAACTTGACGGTGAAAGTCCGTTGCGGGCTTGATAGTGGGAACCGCTAGCTAATGGCAAGGGTGTCCATCGTGAGGTGGAATCTGAAGGAAGCCTACGGCAAAGTCTTGGTCTGAGGAACACGAACTACATATGAGGCTATTGGAAACGGACGAGTTTGCGTAACAAGACAAAGTCCAACACTATCCAAAATTTCTAATAGTAAATGTAGCAGATATATGAGATGAAGGTTGTTGCTCTTACCTGGGGAGGTCTGATAGATATATCATTAATAGAGGATGAACTTCCTAGATGATAACCTACATAGTGATATGTAATTGAACTATCAGAAGTCAGCAGACGTCATAGTACTATTGACTGCGCAATCAATAGGAAGGACTGAACATTAAGGAGGTTTTCAACTTTGGATAAATTGAAGAACGTGAATAAAGTGCAGACAACTGAATATTCAGGCTACCGTGTGGAAGTAAAGTTGGAAACTGGAAATAAACATGGAGTGCATAGCGTAGCTTCGGTATTACCGAAGGTAGAAATAGAGAACCGTGCAAAAATATCTACTAATAATTTACTCGATAAAATCTTAGCAAAAGATAATATGTATAGTGCTATGCAAAGAGTAATAAAGAATAAGGGTAGCCATGGTGTCGATGGAAAAAAGACTGATGAACTTCAAGACTATTGCAAAATACACTGGACTACAATGAAATCTAAATTATTAGATGGAACATACAAACCATCACCTGTTAGAAGGGTAGAAATACCTAAACCTAACGGTGGGACTAGGATGCTTGGAATTCCAACAGTAGTAGATAGAATGATACAACAAGCAATAGCACAAGCGTTGACATTTGTATATGAACCAATTTTCTCTAATAGTAGTTATGGTTTTAGACCAAACAGAAGTCAGCATCAAGCAATAAAGAAATCCTTAGAATATATAAATGAAGGATATAAATGGGTAGTAGATATGGATTTAGAGAAATTCTTTGATAAAGTAAATCATGACATTTTAATTGATAGATTATCAAGACAAATTAAAGATAAAAGAGTATTAGACTTAATAAGGAAATATCTTAAAAGTGGAATAATGTTAAATGGAGTTATCGTATCAAATGAAGAAGGAACTCCCCAAGGAGGACCATTAAGTCCGCTTCTATCAAATATAATGCTTGATGAGGTTGATAAAGAATTAGAAAGAAGAGGTCATAAATTCTGTAGATTCGCAGATGACTGTAATATCTACGTTAAAAGTAGAAAAGCAGGGTTAAGAGTTTTAAACAGTATTAAGAAATTAATTGAAAATGAATTAAAACTTAAAATAAATGAAAAGAAAAGTGCCGTTGACTTAGTTAGTCGCAGAAAATTTCTAGGATTTTCATTCTATTTTACAAAGGGCGGCGCCCAAATAAGGATACATGAAAGCTCATATAATAAACTAAAATCTAAAGTAATAGAAATTACAAATAGAAATAAAGGAATAGATATGGGATGGAGAATGTTGAAACTTAATCAACTTATGATAGGTTGGATTAATTACTTTGGCATAGCGAAAGCTAAAGGCAATATACAAAATATTGAAAAATGGATTAGGCGAAGACTTAGAGCATGTATCTGGAAACAATGGAAATTACCAAGGACGAAGTGTAAGAATCTTGTTAAACTTGGAATGGATAAATATAAGGCCTACCAATATTCAAATAAAAGAAAAGGCTACTGGAGAATATCCGGTAGCCCAATCCTATCAAAAACACTTACAAATAAATACCTAGAAGAAATAGGATATATGAGTATTTCCAAGAGATATTTAAAAGTGCATGGAACTTAATGAACCGCCGTGTACCGAACGGTACGCACGGTGGTGTGAGAGGACGCTAAATAAAATAATTATTTAGCTCCTACTCGATTTATAGTCCTAAGTTTTTTGCTATTGTGAGAGGCTAAAAATGATAGGACTCGTATAGATTATTTCTATAATACTTCCAAACTTATAGAAATAATCTATTGGACTTGAAAATGATTACATGATATTTTTTATGAAAGGGAAAAATATCATCAAAGGAGATAGGGAAATGAAAAAAAAATTATTATCAATTATTTTATGTATAACAATGGTTTCAATATTAGCATTGACAGGTTGTGGAAGTTCTAGTGAAGATACAGCTAAAAATAAGGATTTACCAACACTTAAGATTGGAGCAATTCCAGACCAAGACACTGCGCAATTAGAAAAAGGAAATGATGCGCTTGCTACATATTTAAGTGATTATTTAGGTTTTGAAGTTGAGTTTGTACCTACTGTTGATTATGCCTCTCTTGTTGAAGGATTTCAACGTGGAGATATTCAATTAGCGTGGTTTGGTGGATTGACATATGTTCAGGCAAGAAATATTGTGCCTAATTCTGAAATGATTATTCAAAGACTAGTTGATCAGTCTTTCCAGTCAGTGTTTATTAAAAATAAAGATGTTGCTGGTGACGTTGAATCTGTTATGGATTTAAAAGGCAGAACTTTTACATTTGGTTCAGAAAGTTCTACATCTGGTCACTTGATGCCAAGATATTTCATGAAAGAAGAAGGATTTGACGTTAATAAGGATCTTAAGGGAGATCCAAATTATTCAGGGTCTCATGATACTACAATTCAATTAGTAGAATCAGGAAGTTATGAAACAGGTGTACTGAATATTACGGTTTGGAACAAAGCCTTAAAAGAAGGTACTGTTGATACAGATAAGGTTGAAGTGTTCTATACTACACCAGAATACTACGATTATGGATGGACGCTTAATGCTCCTACATCTGTAGATGATATTTATGGTGAAGGCACAAGAGATAAAATTATTGAAGCCTTTAAGAAAATGAATGAGGACTATGGTAATAATGATAATGCAACTACAGCATTAGATTTTTATCAAACTAAGGAATGGATTGAAGCTGCAGATGCAAGTGCATATGATAAACTTGAATCTGTTGCAAAAAGTTTAAATTTACTTCAAGTAACAAATTAATATTTTTAGGTGAATAATATGGGAAAAGAGATTATCAGAATTGATAATGTGAGCAAACGCTATGGAAAAAAGGTAGTTTTAAATGATGTATCACTCACAATTCATAAAGGTGAGACAGTTGCATTGATTGGATCTAGTGGAACAGGGAAAACAACATTGTTTAATATTATTACAAATACAATAACTCCTGATTCTGGTCATGTATTTATTGATGAAAAAGAAGTAATAACATACAATAACAAAATGCTAGCAAAAAAATTGGGAATTATGACTCAAAGATTTGATCTAGTTAATGAATTGAGCGTTATTAATAATGTATTGGCTGGTAGACTGTCTGATTGGAGTTTTATAAAGAGTCTGATATCTTTATTTTATCCTATGGATAAACCTATTGCTGAAAAAGTTCTCAAAAGAGTAGAACTTTTAGATAAAATGTATGATAAAACAGCAAACCTTTCTGGTGGAGAGCAACAGCGTGTTGCTCTTGCTAGATTATTAGTACAACACCCACAAATTATCCTTGCAGATGAACCTATAGCATCTTTGGATCCTGCACTTTCAGAATCTGTGATTTCAATGTTAATTAATTTAACTAGTGAATATAATATTACATTAGTGAGTAGTCTTCATTCTGTAGATTATGCACTAAGATTTTTTGACAGGATTATAGGGTTAAAAGAGGGTAAAATATATATAGATTCCTCTACTTCAGATATTGATGAGGAAAAATTAAAGGAACTTTATAAATAATGGAGGATGCATATGAGTAGTTATAGAAAAAGAAATGCTCAGCACATCCTGCTGGTGGCTATATTAATAGGTTCTTTTGTTTGGAGTCTAAGTATTCTTCCACCTAAAGACGAATTAATTCATTCAGGTGGTTTAGTGCTTATGAAACGTTTATTATTATCTATCTTTGAGATGGAAATAACAAAAGAATCTTTATTAACATGTGCAAATGCGCTTCTTTTGACAGTGGTTTATGCATCAGCATCAATGGGATTATCAATAATAATTGGACTTGTCTTTGGTTTATTGTCATCAGATTTAATACTCAATGGAAGGATTGGGAGTTTCATCAAAATTTTCTTTCGAGGATTCATAGGGTTACTTCGTGGAATTCATGAATTAATCTGGGCATGGCTATTTGTAGCAGCAATTGGGTTAACGCCTTTGGCAGGTGTATTTGCTCTTGCTATTCCATATGGAGGATTACTGGCAATTAATTATTGTAATAATTTTAATAGTATACCATTAAATGCTTTAAATTCATTAAGAAAAAGTGGTGCAACTAAAGCTCAGACTATTATATATGGTATTTTGCCACAAGCATTTCCTGAGTTAGTTAGTTTTACAATAGCGAACTATGAATGTTGTTTACGTTCATCTACAATTATGAGTTTTGTAGGCTTAGGAGGAATTGGTTATCAGATACAAATTGCTTTAAGAGATATGAAATTTAATCTTGTATGGTTAAATGTTATAGCATTAATTTTAATGGTTGTAGTAATTGATTTATGGAGTAATGAGTTGAGAAAGAGGATTATGTCATGAGTAAATTTAGAACAAACAAATCAAGATATATATCTACTTCTATTATAATATTTGTTTCAATTATTATTGCCTCATGGGGATATTTAATTATAAACAATGATGATCTGTTTGATGTATTTAATCAACGTAATATGGAGTTTCTTAAGGGATTCATTGAAAAAATGTTTGGTAAGGGTGCAAAAAAGATTGCTTATACAGATGTACAACGATGGAAAGAGGTATTGTTGCTATGCTATGATACGATTGCAATGAGTGTTTTAGCTACAGGATTGGCAGCAATAGGAACCTTAATTACAGTAATTCCAGCAGCATCAAATTTCTCTGATGGAAAGTTAACAGTAAAAAAAACATGGTATGGTAAAGGCATATTCTATATAATACGTTTTATATATATTATTACGAGGTCTGTTCCAGAGCTTGTTTGGGGAATGATATTTATATTTTTTATTCGAGCAGGTATTTTGCCTGGTGCATTAGCACTAGCGCTACACAACTTTGGAATTTTGGGGCGTCTTTGCGCGGAAGTAATAGAAGATATTAATATTAAGCCGATTCAGAGTTTGTACAGATGTGGTGCCAGTGGAGCTCAAATGTTAATATATGGAGTGATACCATCGTGTATTGAAAAATTTTTGTATTATATGCTCTATCGTTTTGAAGTAATTGTAAGATCTACAATTACGGTAGGTGCAGTAGGTGCAGGTGGATTAGGATTATATTTTAAATTAAAGATGTCTGCGTTAGATTATACAGGAGTCACATTGGTAATTATCTGTTACCTTCTCGTTGTGTATGTAACAGATATTACATCTGCAAAATTAAGGAAGTTGAGTAGTAATTAAAAATTACGTATAAAATATAAGGTCTTATATAAAATAAAGTAGAATTACAAAAAGAGTATATCAAAATTGATATACTCTTTTTGTAATTAATTTTTAATTATTCAGTTTCAGAAAATTCGTCTTTGCCAACACCACATAAAGGGCATTCCCAATCATCTGGTAAATCTTCAAATGAAGTTCCAGGGTTTATTCCATGATCAGGATCGCCTACTTCTGGATCATAAACATAATCACAAATATCACAAATATACTTTTTCATAATTTATCCTCCTTTATTTAACCATAAACATATTTGATGTATTATTACCCATAATAATGGATAATTATAGAAAAATCCACACTATTAATGTAAGTATACAAAATACTTTTTACTAATATTATTAAATTAATATTTAAATAAAACAACAATATTCTTAATAAGATGACAATTTTTTATACTTACTTATTTTCATTTTTCTAAAAAATAATATATAATTTAATTATGACAAAATAGCATATAGTAGGGGGAATTTTATGTTTAACAGTATATCAAACAAAAAAGTTTACGAGGAAGTAATTGAACAAATACAAAAAAATATAATTGATGGGGACTTAAAAAAAGGTGATAGACTGCCGTCAGAAAGAGAATTATCAGAACTTATGAATATAAGTAGGACGTCTATTAGAGAAGCGTTAAGAGTATTGGAAAGTATGGGAGTAGTAGAAAGTATTCATGGAGAGGGAAATTTTATTTGTTCAAATACTGAAAAATCATTACTACAACCTTTATCCATGATGTTTAAATTAAATAATGGTAAGTATCAAGATATTTTTGAACTTAGAAAAGTTTTAGAAGTAGAAAATGCTAGGCTTGCTGCTATTAGAGCAACGGATATGGATTGTAGAGAATTGCTTACTATAGTGAAAGAAATGGAAGCAGAAAGTAAAGGCGAAAATAGAAATGAAATTTTAGTTGAGTTAGACAAAAGATTTCATAATAAGGTTGCATCTATGAGCAAAAACTGTTTAATAGAAAGCTTATTTAATACAGCATCCATGTTATTTGAAAGATTTATTGAGGATGCCAGGTATGAAATTATTCAAAATGATATGGCTGATAAATTTTTATTAAGTCAGCACTATGAAATTTGTAATGGAATAATTAAAAAAAATGAAGAAAAAGCTTTAAAAGCAATGGAAGCCCATATGAGGTACATTGAAGAGAATTTTGACAAATAATGTCTTAAAATAAAGTATACAAATATAAAAAATATTGTTAAATTTCAGACTATTATTGTTTTTTGGAAAAATTTAGAATAAACTTTAGATAGATAAGTGGTAATACCACTGACCACCTTTGGAATGACCAGTATAAACAAGGGGGAATATATTAATGAATGAATATGTTTTGTTTCTTATTGCTTTAGTTCCTATAGTTTGGCTTATAGTATCTTTAGGTGTACTAAAATTGCCAGCACATAAGACATGTTTTTTTACTGCGTTTCTAAGTTTACTAATTGCAATAATATTTTGGAAAATGCCTGTTATTGACGGAGTAACAGCCTCGATAGAGGGCATGGCCATTGCACTTTGGCCAATACTTTTAGTAATAGTTGCAGCATTATTTACTTATAATCTTGCTTGTGAAACTAAAACAATGGATGTTATGAAAACTATGTTATCTAGTATAACTACTGATAATAGAATCCAAGTTTTAATTTTAGCTTGGGGATTTGGAGGATTTCTTGAAGCTGTAGCAGGATATGGGACAGCTGTTGCCATACCAGCAAGTATTCTAGCATCTATTGGCTTTAATCCTATTTTTGCAGCAGTTATATGTTTAATATCCAATACTGTTCCTACTGCATTTGGAGCAATAGGAATACCCGTTACAACACTAGCAACAGTTACCAATCTAGATGTTATTCAACTAAGTTTTATCACATCATTACAACTTGCAGGTTTTATAATGTTAATTCCATTTTTATTAGTCATCTTAACAGAAAGAAATATAAAAGCAGTGAAAGGTGTTTTTTTAATTACCTTAGTGTCTGGTGTATCTTTTGCCATTCCTCAAATTTTTATAGCAAAATATTTAGGTGCTGAACTGCCAGCACTTATAGGAAGTATTTGCTCCATAATATGTACAATTATTATGGCAAAAATTATGAATAAAAATGAAGAAAAACCAGAGGATTTAACTACAGATGAGGATACTGAAGTAATAGTAAAGAAAGTATCAGCTAAAGAAGGAATTTTAGCTTGGCTACCTTATATTCTTCTTTGTACATTAATATTAATAACAAGTCCTTTAGTTCCTAGTTTAAATTCATTTGTAGGACAATTTAGTAGTAATATCCACATATACAGCGGTGATTCTACTTCTACAACAGGTTTTTCTTGGATAAATACACCTGGTATGATGATTATAATTGCAACAGTTATTGCAGGATTTATTCAAAAACTAAAATTTGTATATATGGCAAAGGTTTTTAAGAATACAGTAATACAATTGAAAACATCATTTATTACTATAATATCTATAGTTGCCATATCAAAAATTATGTCACATAGTGGTATGACTAGTTCCATATCCTTTGGACTTTGTGCAATAACAGGAAGTTTTTATCCTTTAATTTCACCACTTCTTGGAGCTATAGGAACATTTGTTACTGGTAGTGATACTTCAGCCAATATTTTATTTGGAGGATTACAAGTGGAAGCAGCTAAGTCTTTATCAATAGATCCTTATTGGATTGCTGCAGCAAATACGGCTGGTGCTACAGCTGGGAAAATGATTTCACCGCAAAGTATAGCAATTGCCACTTCTGCAACAGGACTAATTGGTCAAGAAGGAAAGATTTTTAGTTCCACAGTTAAGTATTGTTTAGGATATGTAATCATACTTGGTTTAATAGTATATTTTGGTAGGTTCTTACCTATACTTGGACTTTAATTTTAAGGGGGAAAGTATTATGACAATTATAAAAGTACCTTATTCAAAACAAGGTATGAATTTAGAAATAGAAGATAAGAATTTAGAAGCTATTTTAGTTTCTAAATCACATGATTTTATTGTTACAAAAAGTGAAAGTGAAATTGTAAAAAATTCTTTAGACAATCCAATTGGAGCATCAAGATTAGAAGAGTTAGCAAAAGGTAAAGAAAATATTGTTATTATAACAAGTGACCATACTAGACCAGTACCAAGTCGTGTAATAATGCCACAAATTTTAGAAAGAATTAGAAAAGGAAATCCAAATGCAAAAATTAAAATATTAGTTGCTACAGGATTTCATAGACCTAGCACAAAAGAAGAATTAATATTTAAATTAGGTGAAGAAATAGTAGAAAAAGAAGAAATTGTAATTCATAAATCTACAAATGACGAAGACATGATAAAAATGGGTGTACTTCCTTCTGGTGGAGATTTTTATATAAATAAATTAGCTGCTAAGGCAGACTTGCTTGTTGCAGAAGGATTTATAGAACCACATTTTTTTGCGGGATTTTCAGGTGGAAGAAAAAGTGTACTTCCTGGTGTAGCATCTTCAAAAACTATAATGTATAACCATTGTAGCGAATTTATAGACAGTAATAATTCAAGAACAGGAATATTAAATAATAATCCAATACATGAAGATATGGTATATGCCGCGAAAACTGCAAAGCTTGCTTTTATAGTTAATGTGGCTATAGATAAGGATAAAAAGGTTATAGCATCTTTTGCTGGAGATGTAGATAAAGCACATGAAGAAGGTTGTGAATTCGTAACTAATTTATCAAAAATAAATAAAATTCCAGCTGATATAGTTGTAAGTACAAATGGCGGATATCCTCTAGATCAAAATATTTATCAATCAGTAAAGGGGATGACAGCAGCTGAAGCTACTTGTAAAGAGGGTGGAGTAATAATAATGGTAGCAGCTTGCAATGATGGCCATGGTGGTCAGTCTTTCTATGATAATGTGGCTAATGCATCTTCACCAAAAGAAATATTAGAAAATGTGAGAAATGTTAAGAAAGAAGATACTGTTCCTGATCAATGGGAATTTCAAATATTAGCAAGGATTTTAGATAAATTCACTGTAATAATTGTTACTGATGAATGTGATCCTAAAATGATTACAAGTATGCATATGAAACATGCTTATAATTTTGATGAAGCTTTAAATTTAGCTTATGAGATTAAAGGTGAAGATGCTAAGGTAGTTGTCATTCCAGATGGCGTATCTGTAATTGTTAAATAGTTAAGGAGGAAGAATAATGGAAATTTTAGTATGTGTTAAACAAGTTCCAGGAACAACACAAGTTGAAGTTGATCCAGTAACTGGTGTTTTAAAAAGAGATGGAGTAGATTCAAAGATGAATCCTTACGATTTATTTGCCTTAGAAACTGCGTTAAGAATTAAAAAAGAAAATAATGCAACTATAAAAGCAATAACCATGGGACCACCTCAAGCAAAGACAGTAATAAAAGAAAGTTTTTCTATGGGAGTTGATGAGGGAGCAATAATCAGTGATAGAAAATTTGGTGGAGCTGACGTACTTGCAACTTCTTATACTTTATCTCAAGGAATTAAAAAAATATCAAATCCAGATTTAATCATATGTGGAAAACAAACTACAGATGGTGATACAGCTCAAGTTGGATCAGAAATTGCTGAGTTTTTAAATATACCTCATGTGACAAATGTAACTGAAATAATAGAAGTAAAAGAAAATTCTATAGTTGTAGAAATAGATTTACCAACTTCTATGGAAGTGTGTGAAATAACTTATCCATGTTTAATAACTGTGGAAAAAGATATATTCCAACCAAGATTACCTTCTTTTAAATTAAAAATGTCTACTAAAAATAGAGAAATACCAATGTTTACTCTAAATGATTTTGAAGATAAAGATGAAAATCATTATGGGTTAAATGGTTCGCCTACTCAAGTAAAAAGAATATTCCCACCTACTCCAAATACAGATAAAAACGTATTAAGGGGAAGTGGTGAGGAGCTTACAGAGGCTTTATTTAATAAAATAGTAGACTTGAAAATATTATAGAAGGGAGAAATTAAAATGGCTAAAATGATTGTAAATTCTGGGAAAATTACTAATATAAAAGAAGTTTTAGAACTTTGTCCATTTGGAGCATTAGAAGAAGTAGATGGAAAAGTTGAAATAAATGCAGCTTGTAAAATGTGTAAAGTATGTGTAAAAAAAGGACCAGAAGGTGCTTTTGAATTTGAAGAAGATGAGGTAGTAGCAATAAATAAAGATGAGTGGAAAGGTATAACAGTATATGTGGAACACTCAGATGGAGAAATTCATCCAGTAACTTATGAACTAATAGGAAAAGCAAGAGAATTGGCAGAAAAAATAAATCATCCAGTTTACTGTGTATTTGTAGGAAGTAACATAAAAGACAAATGTGACCTACTACTTTCTTATGGTGTTGATGAAGTATTTGTTTATGATAATGAAGAGTTAGATAAATTTAGAATAGAACCATATGCTGCAGCAGTTGAAAGTTATATATCAAATATAAAACCTACAATAATGTTATTTGGTGGAACAACTATAGGTAGGTCTTTAGCTCCAAGACTTGCTGCAAGATTTAGAACAGGACTTACTGCTGATTGCACAATTTTAGACATTCAAGAAAATACAGATTTGGATCAAATAAGACCTGCTTTTGGTGGTAATATAATGGCACATATAAATACTCCAAATCACAGACCGCAATTTGCTACTGTAAGATATAAAATATTCTCAGCACCTGAGAAAGTTGAAAATCCTAGTGGAAAGATTACAATTTGTGAGATAGAGAAAGATAATTTAATATCTAATATAAAAGTAATTGAAACAAAAGTAAAAAATAAAGTGATAGGTATTGAAGATGCAGAAGTTGTAGTTGTTGTTAGTAGAGCATTTAAAAAAGCTGAAGATATAAAAATGGCAGAAAAATTAGCGTATCTTTTAGGCGGTCAATTGGCAGGTACTAGACCTACTATTGAATCAGGATGGATAGATCCTAGAAAACAAATAGGACTTAGTGGTAGAACTGTAAAACCAAAACTTATAATAACTTGTGGTGTATCTGGAGCAGTTCAATTTGTTGCAGGAATGAAAGGTTCTGATTATATAATTGCCATTAATCAAGATGAAAATGCCCCTATATTTGACGTGGCTCACTTAGCATTAATAGGTGATATTTATGAAATAATACCAATGTTAATTGAAAAGATAGAAAACATTAAAAAAAATAATAATTCACAAGCTGAGTTTGCACTATCTTAAAATAGTAGGAGGGGAATATTATGTATAAGAAATTAGATAAAAATGATATAGAATTTTTAAAAAGTATTTGTAATGAGGAAGAGATTATTGTTGGTGATGAAATAAGTGAAGACTTTGCCCATGATGAGTTAGCAGGAGAATTAAAATATCCAGAGGTAATGGTTTATGTGAGAAGTACTGAGCAAGTTTCTAAAATAATGAAATATGCTTATGAAAATAATATACCTGTAACACCGAGGGGGCAAGGGACAGGGCTTTCTGGCGCATCTGTTGCCCTTCACGGTGGAATCATGATGAACATGTGTAAGATGGATAAAATATTAGAACTTGATGAAGAAAACTTAACTTTAACTGTAGAGCCAGGGGTATTACTTATGACTATAGGTCAATTTGTGGAAGAACATGACTTATTTTATCCACCAGATCCAGGAGAAAAAAGTGCTGCCATTGGAGGAAATATAAACACTAATGCTGGAGGTATGAGAGCAGTAAAATATGGAGTGACAAGAGATTATGTAAGAGGTTTAGAAATTGTACTTCCAAATGGAGAAATAATAAATGTAGGTGGAAAAGTTGTTAAAAACTCTTCTGGTTATGCAATAAAAGATTTAATAGTAGGTTCAGAAGGGACATTAGGAATTGTAACTAAAGCTATTTTAAAATTACTCCCACTACCTAAAAAAGCTATTAGTTTACTAATTCCTTTCCCTGATTTAGAGTCAGCAATAGACACTGTTCCCAAAATAATAAAATCAAAATCTATACCTACAGCAGTAGAATTTATGGAAAGAGAAGCCATTGTAGGTGCAGAAGAATTTTTAGGTAAGAAGTTCCCTGATAATTCATCAAATGCATACTTGCTATTAAAGTTTGATGGAAACTCTACTGAAGAAATAGAAAAAGAATATGAAAATGTGGCAAAACTTTGTTTAGAGTGTGGGGCATATGATGTATTAATCTCAGACACAGACGAGAGAAATGAAAGTATATGGTCTGCAAGGGGAGCCTTTTTAGAGGCATTTAAAGCAAATAGTGTAATAGATGAATGTGATGTTGTTGTACCAAGAGATAAAGTTGCAGAGTTTATAAAATATACTCATGATATACAAAAAGAAGTAGGAATTAGAATTAAAAGTTTTGGTCATGCAGGAGACGGGAACTTACACGTTTATCCTCATAAAGATAATTTATCAGAAGAAGAATGGAACGAAAAGCTTTCTAAGGCTTTTCAATTAATGTTTAGTAAAGCTAGAAAATTAAACGGAGAAGTATCAGGAGAGCACGGGATAGGATATGCTAAGAGTTCGTATTTCTGTGAATCTAAAGATGAAAACTATGTAAATATATTAAAAGGAATAAAAACTGCTTTTGATCCTAAAAATATTTTAAATCCAGGTAAAATTTATTAATATTTATATGAAAAAAGATAGAGAAGGATGAACTATATATAAGCGCATCCTTCTCTATTTTTTTAAAATAAAAAAGTAATTAGAAATGCTAAAAAATATATTTACAAAAGGGGAAAGTATACATTTTATTCATTTTTAGAGAAAATTTTACAAATTATGCTTTTATTTAAAGTTATTATAAATTATAATAACTTTAAGGAAAGGGGATGATATAGTGTCAAGTAGTTTTACAAAAGAGTCAATTAAATTTATTATTTTAGTAGCATTTGCATCAATTCTAGTATTAAATCCATCAGACTTTAATTCAAAAAGTGAAAATATTAAAAATATCAATGTAGCATATTCACAATCTAAAGGATTTGTCAAAGAAGGCGGATATACATACTATTATAGTCCAAAAACAGGTAAAAAACTTACAGGATTACAAACTATAGAAGGTTACAGATATTATTTTTCTAGTACAGGAAAAATGCAAACTGGACTACAAACTATAGGCGGGTATAAATACTACTTTTCAAAATTAACTGGAAAAGCATTAAGTGGATTGAGAGTAATAAGTGGAAATAAATATTATTTTTCAACAGTCACAAATAAAGCTAAAAGTGGTTTAAGACTTATATCAGGAGAAAAATATTATTTTTCAACAGTAACATATAAAGCTTTAAGTGGTTTAAGAGTTATATCAGGAAATAAATATTATTTTTCAGAAAGTACGAAAAAAGCCTTAAGTGGATTAATGGAAGTAGATGGAAATAAATATTATTTTTCTAAGAAAACAAAATCAGCCTTAGGCGGGTTGAGATTAATAAGTGGAAATAAATATTATTTTTCAACAGTCACGTATAAGGCCAAAAGTGGTTTAAGGCTTATATCAGGAGAAAAATATTATTTTTCAGAAAGTACGAAAGAAGCTTTAAGTGGATTAATAGAAGTGGATGGAAATAAATATTATTTTTCTCCAGAAACTAAGGTAGCTTTAAGTGGATTTGTAACTATTGAGAATAACAAATATTATTTTAATACATCTTCTAAGCAAATGGTATTAGGATTGCAAGTCATTGATGGGAAGTATTATAATTTTGATGAGAAAACAGGTATTTTATTAGAAGATGAAAAGGTAAGTGGAATTGTATACAAAGACGGTGAGCCTTATCTTTATGTAGATGAAGATGGAAATAGCAAAACAGGTATGATTACTGTGGAAGAAGGAGTAAGGTATTACTTCTTAAAAGGTGGAGGAATACACAAAGGATTTAGAACAGTAGGAAGTAAGCTATACTATTTTTCTACAGAAGATGGGAAAGCTCAAAATGGAATTACAAAAGTAGGTTCTGATACATATTACTTCCATCCAAAGTATTTTTATGCTTTAACAGGTCTTCATTCTATATGGGAAAAAACTTATTATCTTAATCCTGATGATTATAAAATGATGAAAAATGATACAGTTAAAATTGGATATTTATTATTTACAGCCGATGAAAATGGATTAGTAATTGATATAAAACCTGCAACAGGGTATGAAAACAACGAAAGAGCAAAAGGACTTATTGAAGGTTTTAAATTAATAGGAACTCCATATGGTTCAGATGATGGTCAGACAATGTGTAATAGATTTGCTGCCACAGTATATCTTGCTGCTGGAAATGATGAACTAGTAAAATACAGCCAGATTACTGGTAATATGCTTTATAAAAAAGCAAGTGAGCAAGCAGAATATGTACTTAAAAAAGGTTATAATGAAAATATGACAGCTTATAATTTAAAGCCAGGAGATTTAATATATTGGGATAATGGTCCAACAGGTCCTGCTGAAGATAAATTTACATTTAATGGAACAGAATATTCAATAGGTCACGTATCAGTATATGTTGGTGAAGGTGTAATGATAGAAGCAACAAGTGTACCATGGGTAGGAGAAGGTCATACTAGAGTAACTACTTTTGATCCTTCAAATGCAAGACCTACATCAAATCCAATTATATTCGCAAATATGTTACCATAAAAGAAATAGCTATGTTAAATAATTTAACATAGCTATTTTTATATTAAGATATTTATATATTTGAATTTAGATAATCAAGAGCATAATTAACATATAACTTTGTGCCTATTTCCAATGCATCTTCATCGATATTAAAATTACCACTATGATGAGAGTAACAAGCAGATTTTTCTTCATTTCTACACCCAACAAAGGCTAAAGCACCAGGAACTTTTTCAAGATAGAAAGAAAAATCTTCGCTACCTGTTACTTTTTCAAATTTTATTACTTTATCTTTACCTACTATTTTCTCTGCAGCAACTTCTGCAATAGCAGAGCAATTTGTATCATTAATTGTTGGTGGTAAAAGGAAATTATAATTTAAAGAAGCTTTAGCACCATAACCACTGGCTATATTGTTAATTATATTTTCCATCATGTTAGGCAGTTTTTTTCTAAGGTCTAAATTAAAGCATCTTGTAGTGCCTTCCATATATGCATTTTCAGCAATTACATTAAATCTACTACCTGTATTAAGCATACCAATACTTAGAACTAAAGGGTGAAGAGGATTAACTTGTCTACTTACTATATTTTGTAAATTCATTACTATGGAAGAGGCAACAACTAATGCATCAACACATTCGTGAGGAGCAGAACCGTGTCCACCCTTTCCTGTAATATTTATGTTAAACCAATCAGCACTAGCCATTCTAGGTCCAGCTTCTACAGATATTTTACCAACATCAATATTTGACCATAAATGAATACCAAACACTGAATCAACATTATCCATGGCGCCATCTTTTATCATGGCTTTGGCACCTTCACCAATTTCTTCGGCAGGTTGGAAAAATAGTTTTATAGTACCATGGATTTCATCTTTTAACTCACAAAGTATTTTAGCAGCACCAAGAAGCATAGAAGTGTGGCCATCATGACCGCACGCATGCATCATACCTGGAACTAGAGATTTATATTCCATATTATTTAATTCTTGCACAGATAAAGCATCTATATCACATCTAAGAGCTACTGTTTTTCCAGTATGATTACCTTTTATAGTAGCTACAACACCAGTAGAAGCACAAGAAACATATTCAATTCCCATTTTATCTAATTCTTCTTTTATTCTTTTTGAAGTATTAAATTCTTTAAAACTAGCCTCAGGATTTTTGTGAAACTCCCTTCTTAAACTTATAACATAATCTTTGTTTAATTTAGTCAATTCATTAATTGTCATTTTATTACCCCCGTTTTTGTAGAAAATTTAAAGAACTATATCAATTAAGATATAGTTCTTTAGTTATAGTATAAAACGTCATATTATATTAACTATATACTTTAAAATGAATTACACTTATGATAAAAGAAATATTTACATATGGTAGTAGATTGCTCCACCAGGACCAAGTGGTAAATTAAATACCATAAATATAACTAATAAAATTATCCATGCTAAACCAAATAGTAGAGAGTATGGTGTCATACTTGCCATTACTGTACCAATTCCTATATCCTTGTCATATTTCTTAGCAAAGGCTAATATAACAGGGAAGTAAGTGAATATTGGACTTATAGGGTTTGTTATAGAGTCACCAATACGATAAGCCATTTGAGTTAGTGCTGGGTCATATCCAAGCATTAAGAACATAGGAACAAATATTGGAGCCATTACAGCCCATTTTGCAGAGCAACTACCAACAAATAGATTGATGAAAGCTGCAAATATAACAAAGGCTACTAAAAGTCCAGGACCTGTAAGTCCAATACCTTTTAGCCACTCAGCACCTTTAATAGATAAAAGAGAACTCATATTAGATGAGTTGAATAAAGCTAGAAATTGACCAGCGGCAAAGGCTAATACGATATAAGAACCCATACCAGCCATAGATTCATATAAAATGGCTGCTAAATCTTTATCATTTTTTATTTTCTTAGTTATAATACCGTAAGTAAGTCCAGGTACAAAGAATATTATAGTAATGATTGGAACCATACCAGCCATAAGAGGAGAAGAAGCTGCAAGAATTGAACCAGTTTCTGCATCTTTCATAAAGGCATTAGGTCCTATACATAAAGCAACAAGTATGATTACACAGACTAATAATCCAATAGAAGCAAGTTTCATACCTTTTCTTTCTAGTGGCGTGATTTCTGAATTCACATCACTATCTGCTGCAACAAAATCTGATCTTTCAAAACGAGGAGCTAAATATTTTTCTGTTACAAATGTACCAAGAACTACAAGTATAAGCGTTGATACAATTAAAAAATACCAGTTCATTGCAGGAGTACCAGTATAACTAGGGTCAATGATTTGCGCAGCTGGAATAGTAAATCCTGCAACAAGTACGTCTAGCATACTTATCATTAAGTTAGCAGAGAATCCTGCAGCAACCCCTGCATATCCTGCAAATAAACCTACAAGTGGATGTCTACCAACACCTAAAAATACAAGGGCAGCAAGTGGTGGTAGAACAACAAAACCTGCATCTGCAACTGCATTTGCCATTATACCAACAAATATTATTGTACCTGTAAGTAATTTTTTTGGAACTTTAGTAACTGTAGATTTCATAACAGTTTCCATGTATCCAGATTTTTCAGCTAAACCTGCACCAAGCATAGTAACAAGTACTAATCCTAAAGGAGCAAAACTTGTAAAGTTTGTAACTATACTTGTTAGGAATAATTGCAACTGTTCCTTACTTAATAAATTTACGCCTTTAACTACTAAATTTTTGCCAGTTGCCTCATCAATCTTACCAGGATGGATAGCTGTAACACCTGATTTTGCTACAAAGTATGATAATATCATGACAACAAACCAAAGTATTACAAAAATAGTAACTGGATCTGGTAATTTATTACCAACCCTTTCAACCATGTTTAAGAATCGCATTAGCAATCCTTCTTTTTTTTGTTCTTTTACTTTACCCAAAATAATCCCCCCTTTATAAAATTTAACTATTTAAATAGTCAATTGAAACTTGACATAAAGCCTTACAAAGAACTTTCATATTTCTATCATTCCATTGGAATTTTGAATTATGATGAAGTATTGGATGATTTTCATCTTCTGAAATACCAACGAATACGAAAGTAGCAGGTACTTCTTTTGCCAGATAAGCAAAGTCTTCACCGCCCATAGATGGCTCACTTAGTTCAAAAACATTCTCTTTACCTACAACCTTTTTTATTGATGACATAGCTAAATCTGTCATATGGCAATCATTTACTAAGGGTGGAAATTGTCTTATATACTCGTATTCGTAAGTTGCACCTTGGCAAGTAGTAATTCCTTTTAATATGTCTTCTATAGTTTTTTCTGCCCAGGTTCTAGTTTTTTCATCGAATGTTCTAACAGTACCGCCAAGAATTGCTTCTGTTGGAATTGCGTTATGGCAATCAGTATTTCCAGCTTTAACATGACAACAAGATAAGACCAATGGATTAAGAGGATTATTTTTTCTACTTACAATAGTTTGAAATGTATTTATTACTTGAGATAAAATTGGGATAGGATCAATGGAATTTTGTGGCACACCACCGTGACCACCTTTACCTATAATTTTTATATTGAATATGTCAGGAGATGCCATCATAGGACCGTGTTTTATACCTACCATTCCTTCTTTTACTCCTCCCCACAAATGTCCACCAAAGGCAGCATCTACATGAGGATTTTCTAATATACCTTCATCAATCATTGGTTTTGCTCCACCTTCAATTTCTTCATCTGGCTGGAACATAAACTTAATGTTTCCGTGTAAATCATCTTTTAGTTCACTTAAAACCATTGCAGCACCAAGTAATGAAGCTGTATGACCATCATGACCACAAGCGTGCATGACACCTGGAATTTTAGATTTAAATTCTAAGTCAGTTTCTTCATTTACTCTAAGAGCATCCATATCAGCTCTAAGAAGTATGGTTTTTCCAGGATATTTTCCTTTCAATAATGCAATAACACCTGTTTTAGCTACGTTTGTTTTTACTTCTAAGTTTAAATTTTTAAGTTCATTGTATACTAACTGGGAAGTGTTAAATTCCTCGTAGCCAACTTCAGGATACATATGTAACTGATGCCTTATTTCAACTATTTTGTCATAATAATTTTCACATAGTTCATTAATTTTATTTACCATATTTTCTCCTTTCTATAAAATTAGTATCAAAATGATAAAAGTTTGTTTTTAAAATAATAACACTGTTTATAAATTTTATCTACAATAAATAGAAATTATGTATATTTTATATTTAAAATAAGATTATATAAAAATAAATTTGTACTATTGAATAGATGATAAAGAATAAAATATAAAATTGAGGACTGAAGTAAAAAGTGAGAAATGGATATAGATAAAAAGGATATGAATATCATATCCTTTTTCATTTCAATGAAATTATTTTTTTAATGGATTAGGAGTATTTACTGTAAGTATTTTTACTAACTTTGATGTATTATTACTCCAGTTATGTGGTGATTCTGACTTAATATGTGCACTATCACCAGGATATAAATCAGTTATTGTATTATTAATATTTAAAGTCAAAATACCTTCAAGTACATATATAAACTCTTCGCCCTCATGAGCGTAGAGTTCTATTTCTTCAGGCGCACTATACTTATGTGGCATGACTTCTTGTATTCTTGGAAGCATATCGTAAGCAAAAGTATCTTTATTTAAAGTATATTGAATAATCTCTGAATCTATTACAGTGTATTTTCTATCATAACTTCTTGTTATGCAAGATTTATTATTTTCATCTGGATAGTCAAAAAAGTCTAGAACATTTGCATCTAGAACTTTTGCAATTTTAGCAAGAGAATCTACAGCAACACTAGTCATTCCTCTTTCTAGTTGAGATAAAAAACCTATGGACAAATTAGTTTCTTCACTTAAATATTTTAGGGTGAATTTTTTTTCATTTCTTAATTCTTTTATTTTTAAACCTATAGAAGTATTATAGTTCATTAACTTAACTCCTTTCTAAATTTTATTATTAATAATTTAAATATTAAAATAATATGCTTAATAAGTCAACTTATATAAATAAGAAATGATTTCATATTAATAAAAAAATATAAAAATATTGAAAAAAGAAATGACAAATTAATAACAATGCACTAATATGAAATTATAAGGGAATAAAATTCATATACATGAAATGTAGAGGGGAGGTTATGAAAATACCAAATATAATAAGTATTCAAAAATATTCTATCCATGATGGAGATGGAATAAGGACAACAGTTTTTTTTAAAGGTTGTTTACTAAATTGTTGGTGGTGTCATAATCCAGAAAGTCAAAGTTTTAAAAAAGAAGTAATGTTCAATAGAGAAAAATGTACTAACTGTTTATATTGTACTAAGATTTGTTCACATAACACAAAAGATGAAGAAAGTGGAAGCGTTAAATATGATAGATTTAATTGTGAGGTTTGTGGTAAGTGCTTAGATTATTGTGTAAATAATGCTAGAGAAATTGTGGGTAATGATTATTCAATTAATGACATAATGAAAGAAATTGAAAAAGATAGTATGTTCTATGAATCTTCTTTTGGTGGAGTAACTTTATCCGGTGGGGAAGTAATGTTACAAGACAGTGATTTTATAGTTTCTTTATTAAAGAAAACAAAGAGAAAAGGATATAATGTGGCTATTGATACATGTGGGTATGCACCGGAGATTAACTATGAAAAGGTTTTACCATATGTTGATACCTTCCTTTATGACATTAAAACTATGGATAATGAAAAGCATAAAAAGTATATGGGCAAGGGAAATGACCTTATACTTAGTAATTTAAGATATTTAAGTGAAAATAATGCAAATATTTATATAAGAATTCCAGTTATAGGAACTGTAAATGACGATGATAAGGATATGGAAGAAATAATTAAATTTTTAAAAGAAAATATAAGTGTAAGACAAGTGAATTTATTGCCATATCATAACATTGCTAGCAGTAAATATGACAGATTAGATATGCAGTACAAAGGTGAAAACTTTACAATTCCAAGCAAAGACAGAATGAAAGAACTCCAAGAAATGTTTATAAAAAATGGATTTAATAATACAAAAATAGGGGGTTAAACCATGGAAAGAGGAATGAATGAAAGAATTAAAAAATTAAGAAAGCAAAGTGTAGAAGCTACGCCACATATTTATATGGAAAGAGCTAATTTAATGACGGATGCTTATATGCAATATGAAGGGTCTGTTTCAGTTCAAGAAATGAGAGCTTTATCTTTTAAATATTTTATGGAAAATAAAACACTTTATATCAATGATGGAGAATTAATAGTTGGAGAAAAAGGTGATTCACCTCAATCATCACCATCTTTTCCAGAACTTTGTTGTCATACTTTAGAAGACATGAAAGTTATGAATGATAGAGATTTAATTTTCTTCAAAGTTACTGAAGAAGATATAAAATTACAAGAAGAAAAAATAATACCTTTTTGGGAAAAACGTTCGATAAGACATAAAATTTTAAATGCAATGACTGATGAGTGGAAGACTTGTTATGAAAATGGGATTTTCACTGAATTTATGGAACAACGTGGACCAGGACATACTGTTGGCTCAAAGAAAATCTATGAAAAAGGATTTTTAGATTATAAAGCAGATATAAAAGCAGCTAAAGAAAAAATAGATTATTTTAATGATAAACAAGCTGTAGACAAATTAGCTCAATTAAATGCCATGGATATATGTTGCGATGCAATAATAATTTTAGGTGAAAGATATGCAGCGTACGCTAGAGAGTTAGCAGAAGTTGAAACTGACCCAGTAAGAAAAGAAGAATTATTACAAATAGCGGCTAACTGTGATGTAGTACCAGCACATAAGCCTAAGACTTATTGGCAAGCAATACAAATGTACTGGTTTGTGCACTTAGGAGTAACTACTGAGTTAAATCCATGGGACGCATATAGTCCAGGAAGATTAGATCAACATTTATATCCATTCTATGAAAAAGATGTTGAAGCTGGAGATTTAGATGATGAAAAAGCTTTAGAATTATTAGAAAACTTATGGGTTAAATTCAATAATCAACCAGCACCACCTAAAGTAGGTATAACATTAAAAGAAAGTGGAACTTACACTGATTTTGCTAATATAAACACTGGTGGTATTACTGAAGATGGTAAAGATGGAGTTAACGAAGTTTCATATTTAATACTTGAGTGTATGGATGAAATGAAATTATTACAACCAAGTTCAAACGTACAAATTAGTAAAAAGACTCCTCGTAAATTCTTAAAAAAAGCTTGTGAAATTTCAAGAAAAGGATGGGGTCAACCGGCATTTTATAATACAGAAGCAATAATACAAGAGTTATTGAATGCAGGTAAAACTATTGAAGATGCTAGACTTGGTGGAACTAGTGGATGTGTTGAAACAGGAGCATTTGGAAACGAAGCTTATATATTAACAGGATATTTTAACCTTCCTAAAATATTAGAACTTACTTTATACAATGGTTATGATAATGTAAGTAAAAAACAATTAGGATTACAACTAGGATATGCTAAAGACTTTAAGTCATATGAAGAATTATTTGAAGCATATAAAAAACAAATAGAATACTTCTTAGATATAAAAATAAAAGGAAGTAACGTAATTGAAGAAATTTATGCTAGATACATGCCAGCTCCATTCTTATCAATAATAACAAATGATTGTATATCAAGTGGTAAGGACTACAATGCTGGAGGAGCAAGATATAATACAAACTATATCCAAGGTGTTGGTATAGGTACAATAACAGATTCTTTATCAGCAATTAAGTACAATGTATTTGACAAGCAAAAATTCTCAATGGAAGAATTAATGAAAGCTTTAGAAGATAACTTTGAAGGACATGAAATAATCAAAAACTTAGTAAGTAATAAGACACCTAAATATGGTAATGATGATGACTATGCAGATGATATAATGCAAGATGTATTTAACTTCTACCAAAAAATAATAACAGGTAGACCAAATATGAAGGGTGGGCAATATAGAATAAATATGCTTCCAACTACTTGCCACGTTTACTTTGGTGAAATAATGATGGCATCTCCAGATGGAAGACTTGCTCATAAACCAGTCTCAGAAGGTATTTCACCATCTAAGAGTGGAGATACAAATGGACCTACTGCAGTTATAAAATCTGCATCTAAAATGGATCACTTAAGAACTGGTGGAACACTTCTAAATCAAAAATTCACTCCAAGTGTAGTTGCAGGTGAAAATGGTTTAGATCAAATGGCAAACTTAGTTAGAGCTTATTTTGATATGGATGGACATCACATACAATTTAACGTTATAGATAGACAAACATTAATAAATGCTCAAAACAATCCAGAAGAGTATAAAGACTTAATAGTTCGTGTTGCAGGATATAGTGATCACTTCAGAAACTTAAGTAAAGCTCTTCAAGATGAGATAATTGATCGTACTGAACAAGCTTTATAGACTTTAATTTGTTTAATATAAACAATTAAAATTTATTATAAAAACACACACTGTAGTTGCTAAAAGTAATTTAAATAGTAGCTACAGTGTTGATTTGGGAAAGGAGATATTTGAAATGAGTAAAAAATTAGGATTTATTGGAGCAGGAAATATGGCTAAGGCTATGATGGGAGGTATCATAAGAAATGAAATTATTTCTTGTGAAGAGATTATAGCATCAGATGCTTATGCTCCAAGTTTAGCTACAGCAAGAGAAAGTTTAAACATTGAAACTACAGAAAGTAATTTAAAAGTAGTAGAAGAAGCTGAAGTGGTTGTTTTAGCAGTAAAACCTCAATACTATGCAACAGTAATAAATGAAGTAAAAGACCATGTAAAAGAAAATCAAATTATAGTAACTATAGCACCAGGTCAAACTTTAGAAAGATTAAAATCTTTATTTGGTAAAGATGTAAAAATAGTAAGAACGATGCCTAATACTCCAGCATTAGTTTGTGAGGGAATAACAGGAGTTTGTCATAATGACTTAGTAACTAAAGAAGAACTAAATTATGTATGTAATATTCTAAGTGGATTTGGAGAAGTAGAAGTTGTAGGAGAAAACTTAATGGATGTAGTAGTTTCAGTAAGTGGCTCTTCTCCAGCTTATGTATATATGTTTATAGAAGCTTTAGCAGATGGTGCTGTTTTAGATGGAATGCCTAGAGATAAAGCTTATAAATTTGCAGCTCAAGCAGTATTAGGAAGTGCAAAAATGGTACTAGATACAGGAAAACATCCAGGAGAATTAAAAGATATGGTTTGTTCACCGGGGGGAACTACTATAGAATCAGTAAGAGTTTTAGAAGAAAAAGGATTTAGAAGTGCAGTAATAGAATGTATGAAAGCTTGTGTTAATAAAGCAAGAGGTTTATAAGACTATTATATTAATATAAATAATGAGGGAGAAGATTATGGAATTTAATAATGTGAAAGTTGTAAAAAAAGCTACAGTATATTTTGATGGAAAAGTAACTAGTAGAACTGTGTATTTTGAAAATGGAGAAAGAAAAACATTAGGATTTATGATGCCAGGAGAATATGTATTCAATACTGGTGTTGAAGAATTAATGGAAGTTATAGGTGGAGAAATGGATATTTGTTTACCTGGTGAAAGTGAGTTTAGAACTTATAAAGAAGGAGATAGCTTCATAGTTCCTGAAAAATCAGCTTTTGAAGTAAGAGTTAAAACTTACGGAGATTATTGTTGTTCTTATAAAGATAAGTAATAAAAAGGTGTAACGAGATTTATTTGTAATCTCATTACACCTTTTTATTTAATAATTTATGTGATTATAAATATTGAATATACTTAGATTAGTTTTGTATATTGCTTATAGTCTCATAAAAATTACTTCTATAATTATGTAAAAGTATGTTTTTTTATAGAAAGATTAGCAGTTTGCTGTGATTATTAATTTGAATTTGTAGTAAAATGTAATATTTTATGATACTAAAGGATATGGTGCATAGACATAGAATTGAATAAAGAGTGACATACATATAAGCCTCTCATTATTGTACATGAAATGAGAGGTAATTATATTTTTACTTAAATATAATATTAATAAAAGGAGATATGTTAATGGAATGGTTAGATAAATTAAATGAATGTATAAAATATATTGAAGATAATTTACAGGGAAATATAGATTATAATGAAGCAGCAAAAATAGCATGTTGTAGTACTTATCATTTTCAAAGAATGTTTTCATATATTGCAGGTATTCCTCTTTCAGAATACATACGACAAAGAAAAATGACCCTAGCTGCATTTGATTTACAAAAAGGAAACAAGTTTGTAGATGTATCTTATAAATATGGATATGAAAGCCCTACATCTTTTAATAGAGCATTTCAAAAGATCCATAGTGTTTCCCCATCTGTGGCGAGTAAAGAAGGAACCGTTCTAAAGGCATATCCTCCAATAAGTTTTAAAATTACTATAAAAGGAGTGAAAGATATGCAATATCAAGTAATAAAAAGAGATGAGATAAGAATAGTAGGTTTAAAAAAAGAAATGAGTAAAAATATTGAAGATAATTTTAAAGAAGTGCCTAAATTTTGGAGTGAAGTATCACAAAATAATAAGTTGAATGAAGTTATATCACTTATGGATGAAAATAGTAAAGGGGTACTTGGAGTTAGTGCCTGTATGGATATTATGGATAAATGGGAATATTATATTGGAGTTGAGACAAATAAGGAGATAAAAGAAGGTATGTATGAGTATATAATTCAACCTTGTACATGGGCTGTATTTCCTGGGAAAGGTAAAATGCCAGAGGCTATACAAGAAATTGAAAAAAGGGCAATAACCGAATGGCTGCCATCTTCTTCCTATGAATATGCAAATGAACCTGATATAGAATTATATCTTAATGCAAATCCATTAGACTCAGTATTTGAAGTATGGGTACCAATAAAAGAAAAGCAAGAGTAAACATATAATAAAATACGAAATATAACAAAATATAACAGATCTTAATATAACAAACTTATATTAAGTAGGTAAATATGTCTAATTGTGATAGAATATTTAAAAAATCAAAAAGATGATAATACAAAAAGTAGAATATAATTTCTAATAGATCTATATTTAATAGAAAGGGGGTAATTTACAATGAATTTTTATGAAGATTTGGGAATAGCAATGGATAACCTAATTAAAAGAGGAGCTTTTCTTACAGTAAAAAATGAAAACACAATAAATACAATGACAATTGCTTGGGCATATGTAGGATATAGCTGGAATAGACCATTTTTTGTTGCTATGGTTAGACCGCAAAGATATACACAAGAATTAATAAAAGATGCTAAAGATTATACTATAAGTATTCCATATAGTGATGACTTTAAAGAAGCATTAACTATTTGTGGAACAAAGTCAGGAAGAGATATAGATAAAGAAAAAGAAGGTAAAATTAAATTTATTTCAAGTCAAGTTGTTAATTCACCAGTTGTAGATAATTGTAACATGTACTATGAATGTGAGATAAAATATGTTGATCTTATAGATAAAGATAAATTTCCAGAAGAGTTAAAAAAGAATTATCCTAAAGAAGATTATCATTATTTATACTATGGTGAAATAGTAAAAGGGGTTTGTCAATAAAAGTGTGTAAGTAGTTTTTATTTTATAAGTCAGGTAGATGAAATTTATCTACCTGATTTTTTAATATTGATATTTTTTAACTCTTTCTTTTAAATTTTCATCCATATCTAATTGATTTCTGACAAGAGCCCAATTTGAAATTGGACGATTATTCCACTTTTTATAAAGTTCAGTTATCCTAAGATAAAGTAATTTTAGTAAGGCATTTTCATTAGGAAAAGCTCCCTTTTTAGTTACTTTTCTAAAACTTGAATTAATACTTTCAACAGCATTTGTAGTATACATTATTTTTCTTACTGCACTTCCGTAATTAAATAATTGTTCAATATGTAAAAAGTTTCTCTTCCATACATCTATAGCTCCAGGATATTTAGACCATACTTGCTGGAATCTTTCAAATTCAGCGATAGCTGCTTTTAAACTAGGAGCACCATAAATTTTCTTTAAATGAGATGTAAATGCTTTGTATTCTTTACTAGGAACATATTTTAGAGAATTTCTGATTAGGTGAACTATACATCTTTGAACAACAGCATTCTTAAATATAGATTTAGCCCCATCTTCTAAACCGCTAACCCCATCCATACAGATAAATAAAATATCTTCTACGCCACGAGTTTTTAATTCATCAAATATTTGCATCCACGTATGCTTACTTTCAGTTTCGTTGATCCACAGCCCTAGGATATCTTTTACACCATCAATATCATATCCTAAAATTGTATAAATTGCGCAGTTTTTAACTTCGTAATCCTTACGAATAGTAACATACAGGCAGTCAATAAATAAGAAGGTATATAATTTTTTTAAAGGTCTATTTTGCCATTCTTCAAGATGTTCAAGTACGCTATCGGTGATTTGAGATATAGTTTCATGAGATATTTCAAATCCATAAATATCTTCTATAGTATCTGAAATATCACGTTGGCTCATTCCTTTAGCATACATAGACAGTACTTTATCTTCAATTCCAGAAACATCTTTGCAACGTTTTGGAATTAACTGTGGTTCAAATGTCGCTTCGCGTTCACGAGGCACATTAATAGAAACACTACCATTAGTAGTTTTTACAGTTTTTTGTGAATAACCATTTCTACGATTAGTTGTATTTTTTGGATTATGATTATTATTTTCATAGCCTAAGTGGCTATCCATTTCGCCTTGAAGCATCGCTTCAAACATTGGTACAAAAATATCTTTAAGAGCATTTTGCATATCTTCAACCGTTTCAGGTTGATATTGTTCAAGTATTGCATTTACTAGTTCATTTTTCTTAGAACTTTGTTTTTTTCTAATCATAGTATCATACCTCATTTTTTTAGTTCCTTTCTTTAATGGTATCACACTCTATAAACAAAAAAGTGCATAAGCTGACAACTTTGTCAACTTACACACTTCATTTTACATTCCCTAAAAGCTTATAAAAAGTAAGAAAAAGCAGTGAGTATCACTGCTTTTTCTTACTTTACTTTTAGTTATGATGCTCTATATTAATTCTATAAGAGTTCATTACACCTTTGAAAAGGTGAGGAACTGTAGGTGGTGTCCAAGTTATAGCATTGGCACCAGCTTTTATTGTTTCTTTAATAGTCTCATCTGTAGGTCCACCTGTTGCTATAATGGGAAATTTTGGATATTCTTTTCTTATTTTTGCAACTATTTCTGGAGTATCTTTTGATGCAGAAACGTTTAATATGCTTGCTCCTGCATTTATTCTTCCTTCTACATCGCAATCCTCACTTATGACACTAACAACCACAGGAATATCTAGTGCGTCAGATAAACTTTTAAGTGTTTCATTAGATGTGGGAGCATTTACAACGACTCCTATAGCACCTTGTATTTCAGCATTTGTACCAAGCATAACAGAACGAAGTCCGTTTGTAAGCCCACCTCCAACCCCTGTAAAAACGGGGACATCAGAAGCTAAAAGTAGAGCTTGAGTAATTATTGGTTGAGGGGTAAATGGATATACTGCTAAAATGGCGTCTGCATTTACATTTCTAATTATAGCTAAATCTGTTGTATATACTAAAGATTTAATTCTTTTTCCAAAGACATTAATTCCACTACATTCTCTAATAACTTCTGGCACACGAAGAAAAGATTTTCGAAGAGTCCCATCAATGGCTGTTGGCATCTCCTTCATATAATAAACCTCCAATTCAAAAAAAGGTATTTTAATAAAAATTATAATTTCTTTTTTAATATCTCCAATGAGATTGATTTCTATGTAGATTAAGATTTATTGACGATTATTATAAATAAAATACTAAATTATTTGACATATAATAAACTACTGTATGTAATCATTTTGAATAAGAATTAATTAAAGCAGGAACTGAAGCTCCATCACCAAAACATCAACAAAACTGGCATTTTGTAGTACTAGAAAATAGAGATATAATAAATGAAATGGCGGATATAGTAACTAAAAGTCATGAGAATATAGGTTAACTTGCTAAGAATGAAAAAGATTTTAAGAAGCATATGAGTGTACTTAAGTACTACACTTCTTTTAAAAATGCTCCAGTAGTTATTTAAGTTTATGCTTGTGAATATGATAGAATATAAAATATTAAAAGAAAATAATGCTCCACAAGAGCTTCTTGATGTATTAGTATCACCTAGAGCAGGAGAACAAGGTATAGGAGCTGCAGTGGAAAACATATTACTTACTGCAACTGAAATGGGATATGGAAGTTGTTATATGACAGGTCCAACTCATGCTAAAACTGAAATAGAAAATCTTATAGGATTTAATAAAGAAGGTTATGAATTAATGTCAATGGTTTCAATAGGAGTGGCAGAAGAGAATACTCCATCTAAACCACCTCGTAAACCTTTAGAAGATGTTGTAACATTCATTGATTAAATAATAAATTTACCTTATGTAGAAAAAAATTTAGATTGTTAAAAAACAGTAGATTTGCATTTAGCAAATCTACTGTTTTTTATTCTTCTTCTTCAGCTTCAGCATTAATATTGTATTTTTTCACTTTTCTATAAAGAGTTGCTATTCCGATGTTTAATGCCTTTGCAACTTGTTTCATTTCTTGAGTGTTATTTCCGTATCTTTTTATTGCTTTTTCAATTTCTTCTTTTTCTAACTCTTCAACAGTTCTAATTTCTTCTTTGTATAATTCATCTAATTTATAAGAAATTAAGTTTGACATACTACTAATAAACTCACATAATTCTTGATCTTTAGATAAAATTTTATTTTTTTGATCCTCAGTGAAAGCGGCTATACCAAGTATTCCTATATTGTGATTACCAAGTTTTATTGGAGTGCAAATATCAGCTAATTCTTTGCAATCTTCGCTATGGATACAATTCTTACAACTATGTTCAACCTCTCGATTAATAATATAAGATTCTCCAGATATTAATACCTTAGAATAAGCAGATTTATCAGATATTTTTTCGTCAATTTTGTCTTTGAAAATTCCTGTGCCGGCTATTCTTATTAAATCTTTTGATACTACAGTAACATCCACGTCAAGTACAGTTGAAATATTTTGGCAAACGCTTTGTATATAATTTTTTATATCAATTAATTTCAAAATTTAACCTCCCAACATAATTTATTCTAAAAAAATGTGGTTTATTTAAGTATACCATATTATTATTAATTTTTATCAATTTTATATTGTAAAGAAGGTAAATTTTAAAGAAATAAAAAATATCAAAATGATAATAAAAACACTTGTGTTATCAAAATAATGATGCTACAATAATATTATCATTTTGATAATTTGAATGTTGGGAGGAAATAAAATGATATACAAAGATGCATTAGAATTAATAGGAAACACACCAATTATTTCTTTAGATAAAATAGGATATAAAAACGTTTATGTAAAGTTAGAAAAATACAATCCAGGAGGAAGTATAAAAGATAGAATTGCGCTATCCATGATTGAAGGAGCAGAAAAAAGAGGGGTTTTAAAAGAAGGTAGTGTGTTAGTAGAAGCTACTAGTGGAAATACAGGAATAGCTCTTGCTATGGCAGGTAATTTAAAAGGATATAAAGTTGTGATTATAATGCCAGAGACTATGAGTATAGAAAGAAGACAGTTAGTAAAAGCTTTTGGAGCAGAACTTATTTTGACAGAAGGTTCAAAAGGAATGAATGGTACGATAGAAAAGCTTCAAGAATTATTGAAAGAAAATGATAATTATGTAAGTCTTGGCCAATTTGAAAATGAAGATAATCCAAAAGTTCACTATGATACTACAGGACCAGAAATATACAAAGAAGTGCCAGATGTAAATGTTATTATAGCAGGAATAGGTTCTGGTGGAACTATAAGTGGAGCAGGAAAATTCTTAAAAGAAAAAAATGAAAGTGTAGAAGTAATAGGTATAGAACCAGAAGCATCACCACTTATTACGGAGAAAAAAGCAGGACCACATAAAATTCAAGGAATAGGTGCAAACTTTATACCTAAAAACTACGATAAAGATATAGTAGATGAGGTAATTACAGTAAGTGAAGAAGATGCTTTTGAAATGGTTAGATTTTTTGCAAATAAGTTGGGAATTTTAGTAGGAATATCTTCTGGTGCAAATGTTTTTGCTGCCATAGAACTTTCTAAAAAATATCCTAATAAAAAAATCGTAACTGTTGCTCCAGATGGAGCTGATAAATATATGTCTATGGGGATTTTTTAAGGGGGTGAAAGTATGCTTTTCAAGCATACAAAAGCAGATATAAATTTTATAATGGAAAATGATCCAGCAGCTAGAAGTAAGATAGAAGTATTTTTGTTGTATCCCTCCGTCCACTCTCTTATAATGTATAGAATATCACACTTCTTTTATAGTAAAAAAAGATTTTTTATTGCTAGATTAATATCTCAATTTAGTAGATTTTTAACTGGAATAGAAATTCATCCAGGGGCACAAATAGGCATGGGAACACTTATAGACCATGGAAGCGGAGTAGTTATAGGAGAAACATCCATAATCGGAGATAGAGTTACTATATATCAAGGAGCTACTATAGGTGCCACAGGAAATGAAAAAGAATTTAAAAGACATCCTACTTTAGGTGATGATATTGTAGTTGGTTCTGGAGCAAAAATATTAGGGCCAGTTAATATAGGGGATCATTGTAAAATAGGAGCTAATTCAGTTGTTTTAAGAGATATGCCATCAAATAGTACGGCTGTGGGAATTCCTGCAAAAATCAAATATAACACATGTCATAGAGATGAAGAAATCGATAACGTTATATATTTTATATAAAAGAGAGAGGCTAAGACCTCTTTTTTTTATTTGTAAAGAAATTGTCGAATTGTTTTTGTGGTAAATCATGTAAAATGTAATATTATTAATAATATGAACAGTGTTCATTAAGTAAACACGATATAAATTATTAATAAAGTTTGCAAGGAGGAACAATGAGAATACAAGAGAGACGTAAGATTGAAAAAGAAAAAATTAAAAAAGAAATACATAAAGCAGCTAGTAAAATAATAATAGAGGAAGGATATTCAAAATTATCAATTCGTAAAATAGCAAGTAAGATAGATTATTCCCCTTCTTTAATATATAACTATTATGAAAATAAAGCAGACATAGTATTATCAATATGGAAAGAAAAGTCATCAGAACTAATTCATACCATGAGTAATTTAAAATTGAATGATTCTAATGAAGAGAATAATATTAAAAATTTATTCAAAACATACATTAATCTAGTCTTAGAAAGCCCAGAAGAATACAGAGCAATAATGCTAAATAATATTGATATAATTAAAAAAGTAAAATTTGATTTTACGGAAGAAGAAAAAAACAGTTTAAAAATAAAAGAGACTAAAAAAAAATATGATACATATTTAGAAGAGGGATTATTACGCCATGTTGACACAGAAAAATATTCATTTTTCTCTTGGATATCAATAAATGGATTTATATCAAATATGGTGTTATCAAATAATCAAGATAAAGAATTTATAAACAAATTAATAGATGAATATGTGGATTTTATGATTTACGGATTATTTAAAAACTATGGAAAATAAATTTAAAATTAAATTATAAAGGGGGATACAAATGAGATTCAAAAAAACTAAAATATTTTTATGTGTACTTTTAGTTATAATTGTGAGCGGACTTTTTATAATGACAAGAGGAATCAAAGAAGGGAAAACGGTTGAAATAAATAGTGTAGATATAAGCAAATTGGAGGATGGAACTTATGTAGGAAAATATTCTAAGGACAGATGGACTAGTGAAGTAGAAGTTAGTGTAAAGAATAAAAAAATAGAAAATATTAAAGTATTGTCACAACCACTAACTCCAGATGTAAGTAGTGAATTGTCGGAAAAAATAATAGAAAAACAAAACGTAAATGTAGATGTTATAAGTGGTGCAACAGTATCATCAAAAGCATATTTAAAATCTGTGGAAAATGCACTAAATAAATAGGAGGTAATTAATATGAAAAGTATAGTTGTTTATGAATCGAGGTATGGTAGTACGGAGAAATATGCAAAATGGATAGGAAAAGAACTAGATTGTAGAGTATCAAAAATAGGTGATATAAGCACAGTAGATTTATTAAACTATGATAATATTATTTTTGGTGGTTGGCTACATGCAGGGACTATAAAAGGCTTTAAAAATATTTATAAAGATATTGATAAATTTAGGAGTAAAAATCTCATAGTATTTTATGTAGGTCTATCTATTATGGATGACAAAATTTATGAAGAGGTAAAGAAAAACAATTTTAAAGATATAGATAATATAAAACAATTTTATTTAAGAGGTGCTTTTAATTATAATAATTTAACTATAGCAGATAAATTGATGATGAACATGTTTAAAAGAATATTGAAAAAACAAAAAGAAGAAGAAATAGATGAAAATACAAAAGGCATGTTGGATGCTTATGTAACACCTGTTGATTTTACAGATAAAGAAAATATAAAACCAATAATTAAATCAGTCAAAGAAATAAATTTACAATAATAAAAACTCAGCTTAAATAATTTAAGCTGAGTTTTTATATTAAACACAACAATTATAATCGTCGCAGTTTATGCAAGGTTCAACGTGAACAGTTATACCTTTTACAACTTGCAATTCTTCTAGAATTGATATTTCAAGTTTATTTGCAATTTCATGTCCTTGTAGGACTGTTAAATCCTTATTTACACAAATAGTTAAGTCCACATAAGCAACTGAACCGTGTTTTCTTGTTCTAAGTTCTCCAATATTTAAAACACCGTCTGTGCAATTTGCAATTGTAATGATTTGCGATTCATCTTTTTCATCTATGGAATAATCCATTAATTCATTTATTGCATCTTTAAAAATATCTAATCCAACTTTTGCAACAAATAAACCAACAATTACTGTAGCAATAGGATCTAGGGCTTTGAATCCAAGTAAAGAACCACCTATACCAATAAATGCAGCCACAGAAGATAGAGCATCTGACCTATGATGCCATGCATCTGCTTTTAGTGAAGGTGAATTTATTTTCTTTGCAACTTTTATAGTAATTGTGTATTGATATTCTTTAATTACTATGGAAATTACAGAAATAATTAGTGGTAAAAATGTAGGCACCTGTACATCTTTCAAGTGAAGTAATGAATTCAACCCATTTAAACTTATTTTTAGTGCTACACCTATAAGTAATATGGACAATAAAAAAGACACTAAAGTTTCTGCTTTTTCATGTCCATAATTGTGCTCTTTATCATTTGGTGTTTTTGCAATTTTATTACCTATTAAAACTCCTATTGAGCTGATTATATCTGATGCAGAGTGAAGACCATCTGCAATCATGGCATTTGATTTTCCTAGTATACCTCCTAAGATTTTTATAAATGTTAAAATCACATTCCACATAATGGATATTAATGTGACTTTTGTTGCTTCTTCATATCTACTATTACTCATATTAATTCCCCTCGTTTAAATTTATATTCTCATTTAATAATATTATATTAATGTCAAAATGTGATTATGTCAAGAAAATATTGTTGGATTGGATTATCAATTGATAATGAAATTTGTTTTAGCAAGATAAATATAATTAATAAATACCCTAAATATGATTGTTGTAAGGATATTTTTGTTAATATGGAAATAAGTTGTTAAAACCTATTATATATGTTAAAATTTTTACACTAAAAATTAAATTTCAAGGGAGATTAAGAATGAAAGAAAAATTAATTAAATTTATGTATGGAAGATACGGAAATGATGAATTGAATCAATTTCTGTTAAAGTTAGTGTTTGTAAGTTTAATAATATCTTTATTAAGTGGTAAAGTAAGTTTCTTTGGCGACATATTTTATATTTTAGCTTTAATTATGGTGGTATTTATATACTTTAGAATGTTTTCTAAGAATTTTAATAAAAGATATTTAGAAAGAACAGCATATTTAAATTTCCGTAATAAAGTGAAGTTATCACTGAATAAACAAAAGAGAATTAAGGAACAAAAGAAATCTTATGCATTTTTCAAATGCCCTTCTTGTAATCAAAAAGTGAGAGTACCTAAGGGGAAAGGTAAGATTTCTATTCACTGTCCAAAGTGTAATGTAGATTTTATAAAGAGAAGTTAATTTTAAAAGAAGTATCTCAAAGTTTTTTAGAAATACTTCATTTTTTTATAAAAATGTATTGTATTATCAAAATGATAATGATATAATCTAAATTATCAATTTGATAATAAATATTTGGGAGGATAATATGAGTAATACATTTTTATCGCAATTTTTAATGATAACTAATATAACTAGTTTGTTAATGGTTATTGTACTAGTAGGATTATTTTTTATAATTCGTAAGTTAAGCAAGAAGTTTGAATTTACAAAGCTAATGATAATTTCAATATTTATAGGGATTGGCCTTGGAGTAGTAATCCAAGCATTAGCTAAATTTCCAAAGGATGTTGCCTCAGTTACATGGATAAGTGAAGTAAGTACATGGTATGGACTGTTTGGTAATGGATTTATGGACTTATTAAAAATGATAGTAATACCTTTAGTTTTAGTTTCAATAATAAAAGTTATAATGAATATGGAAGAAGAGAGCGTAGGTAAACTGACATTTAAATCTATGGGAATGTTTTTTGCTACAACTGCAATAGCAGCTATTATTGCTGTAATAATTGGAAACCTATTTAATTTAGGATCTTCTTTACAAGTAGTAAACGCTAGTGAAGAAATTAGAGAAATAACTTCATTGCCAGATACTATAAGAGCTTTATTACCTTCTAATCCAATGAAGGCTATGGCTGAGGGTAATACAGTGGCAGTAGTAATTTTCGCAGCATTTATAGGTCTAGCTATAAGAAGACTTAGAAAAAAATACTTAGATATAATTAAGCCATTTATAAACTTGGTGGAAGCTTTCTATAAAATTATAGTTTCAATTGCAATAACAGTGATAAAACTTATGCCATATGCAGTAGTACCAATGATGGCAAGTACTATAGCAAGTAATGGTGTTAAGTCACTTCTAGATGTGGTTGATTTTATATTGGCATTATATATAAGTGTTGCGATTATGTTTGTAGTTCATTTAATAATAATTACTTTAAGTGGAATGAATCCAATAACTTATATTAAAAATGCGTCAAAAGCATTAACTCTTGCTTTCGTATCTCGTTCAAGTTTAGGAACACTACCAGTTACTATAGATGCTTTAACTGAAAATATGAAGATAAATTCAGGAACTGCCAGCTTTGTAACTAGTTTAGGGGCAAATATGGGTATGAATGGATGTGCAGGAGTATATCCAGCATTAGTTAGTATAATGCTTGCCAATATGGCTGGAGTAGAGATGAACTTTGCCTTCTATGCAATGTTAATAATAGTTGTAACAATAAGTTCATTAGGTATTGCAGGAATACCAGGTACTGCAACAATGTCAGTATCTGTAGTAATTTCAGGAATGGGAATGGGTGCTTATTTCCCAATGATTGGAGCAATATTAGCTATAGACCCAATTCTTGATATGGGAAGAACAATGTTAAATGTTAATGGTGCAATGACAACAGCTGTTGCTGTGGACAAGTCATTAAAGTCTAATGAAAAAAAAGATGCACAAGTAGCTTAATTAAATAAAGAATAAAATAGCAACTATTTTAGATATGTAAAATAGTTGCTATTTTTATTATAAAAGATTACATAAAGATTCTTTTAATGAATAAATAAACTTATCTCTTGAAATTGGAGAAATATCTAACAAAGATAAGTAAGGATTTAAATCTTCCATTTCTACAAGAAGTAAATTACCATTCTCATCTCTACAAGCATCAATTCTTTGAATTCCATGACTTAAATTATTCCAATTTAATAAAATATTACAAAAATCAAAATCTTCACTTGTAGGTGTATACTCTTCCATTTGCCATCTTTTTTCTTTATTTGGAGCATAAAGAGCATACTGGAATTTTCTATCTATATAATAAAAAGATACTTCATACTGAAAATCTATGAATGGTTGAATTAAAATATTGTAATTATTTGGATTAATTTTTTTATATATTTCTTTCTTGCTTAAAAATTCTAAACCTATAGAATCAGCACCATCTATGGGTTTTATTATGTAATTCTCAACATTTGGTAGTTTATGAAAGTCATTAATATTATTAATAGTTTTAATAACAGGCATATTTTTATTTGTAAGCTCCATCAAATAATTTTTCCCGTTCATATCTCCATGACCATCAAAAGAATTATAAGTAAGCAAATTATTAGTTTTTATTTTATTTCTAAATATTTTATATTCTTCTTCAAAATTGGCAGCAGGGCCTGTATTTCTAAATAAGATTAAATCGAAATCTTCGCTAAAATCATTTATATCTTTTGGATTACAAATAACTAATTTGAAATCTTCTCTAAGTACAGAAGTAAGGAAGAGATCTTCTTCATAGTAATTTCTACCTTTAGCATTGTAATATAAGTCAGTTACAAATAGTATTTTCTTCATGGTACCTCCCATTAATAATTAAGTATAATTGCACAAAGTTAATTACATAAATTGTAGTTAAAAACTTATATTATAGCAACTTTCTAAATATTTTATTTATTTTAATTTGAAATATTAGTGGCATTGGATATCAACAATATAACTCTTTATCAATAAATATTTATTGAAAAACAATAAATATTTATTGCGTTTTTATAAAAAATATATTAATATAATTAGAGAAAATAAAAAAGGAGAGAATAAAATGAAAAAATACAAAATTACATTATTATGTTTATTAATGACTTTATTGTGTATAGTATATTACAACTTAATAGGAAGCAAAGTTTTAGAAGATGGAACTTTACAGGAACCATTCTTTTTAATTCCAATAGCATATTTATTCTTATTTACTTCAATAATAAGTGCAGTAGTTGTAAAGGTTAAAGATATGTATAAATTAAAAAAACATAACTAAAGGAGGTAATACAAAATGAAAAATAATTATTCTAAGATTTTAAATATTATAGTTTCGGTGGGTATAATCTTAACATTAATTATGTTGGCAGGTTTACCTTTCATTTTGGGAGCACTGAGTAAAAGTGCATCCATAAATATTGAATCAAAATATATAACAGTCATGACTGTTAGTATCTACATCTGTGCAACACCTTATGTAATTGCATTGTTTAATTTGAAAAAATTATGTTCTCATATAACAAGTAAAAATCCTTTTTCTGAGAGTATACCAAAGTTAATAAATAGTATTGCGTACTGCTCATTTAGTGAGGTCATTCTTTTTAACTTAATGAATATAATTTTTTACTTTGTATTTAACATATATTTTTACGCACTTACTATTTTACCTTGTGTAATAGTTTCATTTTTATCACTTGCCATAGGAGTTTTTGCTCTTGTTTCATCTAAGCTATTTGAAATGACTATAGACATTAAGGATGAAAATGATAGAACTATTTAAGGAGGAAGGTAAATGGCTATAATTGTAAATTTAGATGTAATGATGGCAAAGAGAAAAATGAGTGCTACTGAGCTTTCTAAAAAACTGGGAATTACCATGGCTAACTTATCAATATTGAAAAATAATAAGGCAAGGGCTGTGAGATTTTCCACATTAAATGAAATATGTAAAGCACTAGATTGTCAGCCTGGAGATATTTTGGAATATGTGGAAGATGATGAGGATTAAGTGGAATATAAAGTTTTTGAGGAGTTTATTATGAAGAAAATATTTAAAATGTTATTAGCACTTTTAGTTTTGTTATTTATGTTTGTATCATTGTTCCATTTAAGCTTTTCAAGATCTTATCATCATTTTTTATGTCAGTCTACAGATTTATCAAAAGAAAATATCAATGGCATATATTTAGGTGAAAGTATTAATAGTGACAATATGAGGTCTAAGTATGGATATATAAACAAACTTAGCCAAGATAATGATGAATATAATTATTATTATTTAAATGAAGAAATAGAAGTGACAACAGAAAGATATGATGATAAAATTACAAGATTTATTGTAAATGATAAAAATATATCAAGTAATAAAGATATAAAAATTGGTGATGACAAGTATAAAATAATAAAATTCTATGGAAAAAATTATTATAAAAGGGTAGAACAAGGAATTAATATTTTAGGCTATGTGGATAGAAAAAATAAAACTTCTTTGGAGTTTTGGATGCATGACAATAAAATTATGTTTTTCAGATTAGACTATAATTATATGGAATAATATATTATTTGTGACAAAGTCACAGAAAAAAACTAAAATAGTGATACAATATATGTATAATTAAATTGAAAATATGAAGGAGACAAAAAATGACAAAACTATCAATTTATCATAGTCAAGGATATACTTGTGCAGAAGCATTAATAAAATCATATAACGAAGAGTTTAAAACAGATATACCTGTTGCACTAGGAAGTGGAATGGGAACTGGGATAACAGTAGGTAGTCTATGTGGAGCAGTCAATGCAGCTGTTTTAGTAGCAGGTTATATAAAAGGTAGAGAAGATAATTCTACTCCAAATGAAGCTAGAAAATATTCAAAAAAAATAATGAACAAAGTAAGAGAAGAATACAATACAGAAATTTGTGCAAATTTGAAGAAAAATAAGGTGAATTGTAGCGAAATAATAGATTTTTCATATAATGCATTAAAAGAAGTTTTAAAAGATGCATAAAATATGGAGGATGAGATGTTATGGGGTTATTTTTAGGACTATTTAGAAAAAGAGGTTATGCTACTATAACTGGATCCCAGCTGCAAAAGATGATGAGTAGTAACAATATATTAATTTTAGATGTGAGAAGTTCAGGAGAGTATAAAGGTGGACATATTCCAAATGCTAGGAATATACCTGTTGATACACTTTCATCAAAATTATCAACTTTAAATTCATATAAAGACAGTGAAATAGTTGTGTATTGTGTTTCTGGAGGAAGAAGTGCAAGAGCCTGTGATATTTTATCTAAAAATGGATTTACTAAAGTTTACAACTTAAGTGGAGGAATATCTTCATATAAGGGTAGGCTAACTGAAAATTAAATATTAAAAAGACCATCTAAATAGATGGTCTTTTTAATATTTATAATTATTTTCCATTCATTAACAATCCATGTTTATTGCAATAAATGTAAAGCTTTCCTCTTTCAAGCTTTCCACAAAGTTTTGGGAATCTTACCGTTGGACTTTGTTCTGGATATAGTTTTATTAAAAGTACTCTATCATAAGTTACATAAGCTACAAATGAAATATAATGTTCTTTAGTCATTTCATGATTTATAGTAATGTAATAATCATTTTCAATTTCTTCTACAGTTATTTCATGGTCATTATCAATTGTTTTTGATGCCTCAAATTTTAATTTTCTACCACAACAAGATATTTCACCTTCGCCTGTTGTACTTATTATATTGCCACAACTTGGGCAAACGTAAAATTTAATTCTTTTCATATTTCCTCCATCCATATCATTAGGTGTTAAATCTCCTAACAATATTTTTTCTATATTAATATCAAATATTTTTGATAGATCTGTAAGTATTGACACATCAGGACAGCCTAGACCTCGTTCCCATTTTGAAACAGTTTTATCACTGATATTTAATAAATCAGCTACTTGTTTTTGAGTCATGTTTTTTTCTTTTCTAAGTTTTAATATTAGGCTTCCTACTTTTTCGCAGTTCATATATATCACCTCCATATATATAAGAATAAACTCTAAGTATAATATTTTCAATCAACTTTCCGTAGAGTTATTACTTTATTTAATATATTTAACAAATTTCCGTATAAATAGAGATGAAGATATAAAAAAATTGTGTTATAGTTATGAATATAATAATTTTTGAACAGAATTTTAGGGGGAATTTTAATGAATTATGAGATTATAGGAAAAGTAGTACCAAGTGTTGAAGTAAGTTTATCAGGAGGTGAGTCCATGTTCACACAAAGTGGAGGTATGTTTTACCAAACTGAAGGAATAAAAATGGACACAAATACAAAAGGTGGGTTACTAAAAGGTATAGGAAGAATGTTTGCAGGAGAATCAATGTTTATGGCAACATATACTGCAATGCAAGATGCTAGAATAGCTTTTGCTTCAACTGTTCCAGGAAGTATAATACCTATAAATGTAAGTGAAGGCCGCTTTACTATACAAAAAGGAGCTTTTCTTGCTGCTGAGTCTTCAGTAGAACTAAAGACTATTTTTAATAAAAAGATGGGAACAGGATTCTTTGGCGGTGAAGGATTTATATTACAAGAGCTAAGAGGTAGAGGAACTGCATTTTTAGAAATAGATGGTGATGCTATAGAAATGAATTTAGCTCCAGGAGAAGTTATAAAAATAGATACAGGAAATCTAGTGGGATTTGAAGATAGTGTTAGATATGAAGTAGAACTTGTAAAAGGTATTGGAAATATATTATTTGGTGGTGAAGGTTTATTTTTAACTAAGCTTACAGGGCCAGGTAAGGTAGTTCTTCAAACTATGAATATGAATGAATTTGCTCTTAGAGTGGGTTCTTATATACCAACAAGTTCAAACTAACAAAATAATAGATTTTATAATAATTGGGTATATCAAAAGATATACCCAATTATTATGGAGAAATTAAATTATAATGTTATGGATGAAAAGCAACAATATTGTTTATAATAGTTACTATTTCTTCTGGAGATTCATTTAAATCATTTTCTAGCCATGTTTGAACAACGGAAAAAATTCCCCCTACATTATATTTAATAAAGTAATCTAAAAATACATTGTCAACCTTTGAAGAACTTATAAGTTTGTCAATTTCAGCTTTACTTGCCAACAAAAAAATACGATCCATAATATTATTTTCTATATGATGACAAAATAATATTTTGCACAATTCTTTATTTTCCTTAATAAGTTTAAGAGCATTAAGTAATAAAACATCTTTATAGTCTCCAAGTGGAGTTTTCTCTATATATTCTAATATTTGATTAAAAAATTCATCTTCCATTGATTGTAATAAATCATAAGCATCCTTATAATGAGTGTAGAAAGTGCCTCTATTAATGTTGGCATTTTTACATATATCTGTAACGGTGATTTGGTGGATTTTTTTATTTTCAAGTAAATCAAGCAAACTCTCTTTAATTATTTTCTTAGTATATAAAATCCTTCTATTTCCTTTAACACCAGCCATATATTCCATCCTTCCTTTGAACAAGGTGGCTACCTGAAATTTCATGGTGTCCACACAGAGACTTAAAGTGGTAACTAAGTCATCTCGTTGGCGAAACGAGCCTAGCCAATTTTTACAATTACAATTTTAAATTACAAGTTATTAAATGAACAAAAAAAGCTTTGATGTTTATTTAATAACAATATGATATCATGTGATTATTGTAACTAGTTTACATATTATTTATACTTATATATTATAGCATTAACCAAACAGAGTGTCTATTTAATAACAGTGAGTAAGCAAAGCAAAATGATGGGGGGAAGAAATGTCATATATACAAATAATCGACGAGTATAAAAGATACAAAATTGGAGAAAACACTGTTGTTGCTAATAATGGTATCAATTTTTCTATAGAAAAGGGAGAGTTTGTAATTATTTTAGGACCAAGTGGTGCTGGAAAAACAACCGTACTGAATATTCTTGGAGGAATGGATACTTGTGATGAAGGAAACATAATTATTGACAATGTTGATATCTCTAAGTTTAGTAATAAAGATCTAATAAATTACAGAAGATATGATGTGGGATTTGTATTTCAGTTTTATAACTTAGTTCAAAATTTAACTGCAAGAGAAAATGTGGAACTGGCAACGCAAATTTCTAAAAATGCTTTAGACGTGGACAAAACTTTGGATATTGTTGGCCTTGGTCATAGAAAAGATAACTTCCCAAGTCAATTATCAGGAGGAGAACAACAAAGGGTATCCATAGCTAGAGCAATAGCAAAAAATCCTAAGTTGCTTCTGTGTGATGAACCAACTGGAGCCCTGGATTATAAAACAGGTAAACAAATTTTAAAAACTTTACAAGATACATGCAAAAAAATGGGCACAACTGTAATAGTTATAACTCACAACGCAGCCCTTGCACCAATTGCCAATAGAGTTATAAATATTAAAGATGCAAAAGTTCAAAATGTACAAATAAATGAACAGCCTGTTTCTGTTGAATCTATTGAATGGTAGAGGATTATATATGAAAAATAGAGCATATAAAAAATCAATAAAAAGAGAAATACTATCTTCAAAAGGTAGATTTATTTCCATAATGGCAATAATTTTCTTAGGTGTTGCATTTTATGCTGGAATAAAATCCTGTGGGCCAGACTTAAAAGAATCAATTAATGAATATTTTGCAAAAGAAAATCTAATGGATAGTAAGATAGTATCAACTATTGGACTTAATGAAAATGATTCAAAGTTACTAGAAAATAATGATAAAATTCTTTATTACTATTCAACACACAGTGTGGATGTAAATTTAACTAATACAAATGATGTGGTTAAATTTATGGAGTATAATGCAAGTAGCGCTGATAAAATGAATACACCAGTTGTCACTGAAGGAAGGCTTCCACAAAAAAGTGGGGAAATTGCCATAGATGTGAATGCATTGAAAATAGATGAAAATCTAGAAATAGGTGATAGATATGTTATAAAATCAGACAAAGATACAGAAAGTTATTTTAAAAAGAAAACTTTTAAGATTGTTGGATTTATCCAAAATCCCATGTACATAGATAATATGTCTAGGGGAACAACTACTGTAGGAAAGGGAAGTATAGACTATTTTGCGCTGATAAATAGTTCTGATATAACCATGGATGCTTACAGTGAAATTTATGTAAGGTTTAAAAATACAGAAAACCTTGGAGCATATGATGATGAGTACAAAAATATAATGGAAGATAATAATAAATATCTTGAAAATTTATACTCACATAGAGGGGTAGAAAGAATTGATGAAGTTAAATCAGACGCACAAAAAGAATTTGATAAAGCATATAAAGAAATAGAAGAAAACGAAAAGAAGCTTGAAGATGCTCAGACGGAAATAGACAATGGGAAAATGCAACTTTTAGATGGTAAAGCAGAATATGAGAAGGCTTTAGCACAGTTTCAACATGAAATAAAACATAATGAAAAATTATTAAGCGATAGTGAAGATAAATTAAAAAAAGGTCAAGCAGAACTTGATAAGCAAAAAGAAATTTTATTGCAAGGTGAAAAGCAACTTGAAAGTGCTAAGACTCAGTTAGAAGAGTCAAAACAAATATTTTTAAGTCAAGGAATTGATCCTACTAAAGATACTAAAGAATATGAAAATCAAATATCAAATTTAAATACTTTGCTTTCAACATACAATGCACTATCTAAAGATATAAAAGAAAGTATAAATAATTTAAACGGAAATAATGAAATTCCAAGTGAAAAAATTCAGTATTGGAAAATGATTATATCAAATCCTAATTTAGGATTAAACAAATTAAGCAATTTAGTAAATGCTTTAGAAAAAGATCCATCAAATATTTCTTTAGCGCTTAGTCTTTCACAAAACATAGAAAGTGCTAGTAAAAATGTAACTGAAAATAAATCTAAACTAAAAAATTTAGTTAGTGGAATAACTCAGTATCAAGAAGGTGTAAAAACTTATGAAAAAGAAAGTAATAAGATAATTGAGGGAAAAATCAAACTAAAAGAAGCTAGTGAGGAATTAAACAAAGGAAAAAAAGAAATAGAAAAAGGAAAAAAGGAACTTGAGGAAGGTAAAAAGCAAGGTCAATCAGAATTAAACAAAGCAAAAAAAGAAATTTATGACTCTGAAAAAAAACTTCTTGATGGAGAAAAGGAAATTGAACAAAATAAAGAAAAGCTAGTAGATGCTAGAAAAGAAATAGATGAAGAAAAAGAAAAATTAAATGAACTTGATGATAGTAAATATTATTTCTTTGATAGAAATGATAACTCAGGCTACTCAACTTACAAAGGGTCAATTGATAGTTTAGACAAAATAGCATCAGTATTTCCTGTATTTTTCTTCTTAGTAGCAGCTCTAATATGCTTAACTACTATGACAAGAATGGTAGAAGAAAACAGAATAGAAATTGGAACTTTAAAAGCTCTAGGTTATAGAGATTTAGAAATAGCTAGAAAATATATAGTTTATGCTTCAATTGCCAGCTTAGCAGGAGCTATAGTTGGCGTAGTAGCAGGAAGTAGCGCATTACCATTAATAGTTAATATAGCTTATTCATCTAGCTTTACTTTGCCTAAAGTTATAATAAACTTCTATCCATCATATATAATTCAATCTTTAGTAGCCTCTTTACTTTGCACAGTGGGAGCCGCATTTATTGTTTTAAAAGAGGAATTAAGAGAGAATCCTTCTAACTTAATGAGAACAAAAGCACCAAAGCTGGGTAAAAAAATATTACTAGAGAGAATTACACCTATATGGAGAAGACTTAACTTTAATCAAAAAGTAACTTTTAGAAATCTTTTCAGATATAAACGAAGAATGTTTATGACTGTGTTTGGAATATCAGGATGTATGGCCATGCTTGTGGCAGGTATATCTCTTGAAAAATCAAACTCTTCTTTATCAGATTTACAATTTGGTAAGCTAATAAAATATGATGCAATGGTTGTATTTGATGATAATAGTACAAAGAAGGAAGATGAAGAATATGATAAATATTTAAACAATCTACAAAATTATGAAGATGATTTAAATATTTATCAAGAATCAGTTACTTTTAGCAAAAAAAATATGAGCAAACAAAGTGCAATGATGTATGTTCCACAAAGTACAGATAAATTAAATAACTTTGTTTTGTTAAATGATAGAGCTAGTGGGACAGAGTACAAACTAAGTAATGATGGGGCTATCATAAATGAAAAGTTAGCCAAACTTTTAAACGTGTCTGTGGGAGATTATGTAACTTTAACAGACTCAAATAATAATGATCACAAAGTAAAAGTAGATAATATAGTAGAAAATTACACTGGTCATTATATTTATTTATCACCATCATATTATAAGAATATATTTAAAAAACAAGTATCGTATAATGCACAATTATTAAAATTTAATTCTAAAAATTATGATGAAAATGAATTATCATCAATACTTATGAATAATAGAAAAGTTGTAAATGTAACTCTTGCATCTAAAATGAAAAGCATGAGTGAAGCAGCAGACTTAGGATTAGTTATGATAGTAATAATAGTCGCTTCAGGAAGTTTAGCCTTCGTTGTATTATACAATTTAATAAATATAAACGTATCAGAGCGTATTAGAGAAATTTCTACTATAAAAGTATTAGGTTTCTATGATAATGAAGTCGATATGTATATATTTAGGGAAAATATAATACTTACAATACTTGGAATACTCGCAGGTTCTGTTTTAGGTAAACTTTTATATGTATTTTTAGTAAGTACGGCAGAAATGGACAACATGATGATGATACCAAGGGTGGATATAAGTAGTTATATAATATCTGGAGTGATTACAATGATTTTTGCTCTACTTGTTATGGTGATGATGCATAAAAAATTAAAAAATATAAATATGATTGATGCACTTAAATCAGTGGAATAAGAGCTATTAAAAAATAAGGTGGGTACTTTAACCTACCTTATTTTTTTGTCATAAATTTTTATAAGAAGTATGTTTAGTAATATATTTTTATTGTTAGGCGTGGTAATTTTTAGTGTAATCACTTATATAGTATCATTAAAAAAAAAGAGTATAAGATAATAGTATTAGATTTTGTTATATGTTTAGTTTTGTTATTTTCAATATATTAATTAACTTATAAAAGAAATATCTTTGCCAAAAATATCTACATTTCTTTAGGTATATTAGTTATTTTAGATTAAAAAAATAAGAGTTCAATTAATATTATATAAAACAAATAAATTATACTATAGATAATATTATATAATATTATCTATGAGGTAGCTAATAAGTTGCTTGTTGTTTAAATTTAATAAAGATTTAGATTTATACCAAGGAGCATCAATTAGAGGAGGTATTATGAAACTAAGTATAATAGGGGTGCCAACTTATTATGGATGTGACAATAATGGAACACATCATTCACCAGAAAAATTAAGAAATGCAAAGGTTATTGATTTAATAAAAGATACCGAAAAAATAGAAGTTACAGATCTTGGAGATATTGATGTAAAAGAAGTGATGGAATCAGATAAGTTTAAAAATGAAAAAGATATTAAATATTTTGAAAGTATATATGATTTAAGTTTAAAATTATCTAAAGCAGTAGATGAAGCAATGGATAATAGTAATTTCACATTAATATTAGGAGGAGATCATGGAATAGGACTTGGAAGTATAACAGGTGCTAGCAAACACTCAAAAAACTTAGGTATTGTATGGATTGATGCTCATGGGGATTTTAATACATCAGCAACATCACCAAGTAAGAATTTTCATGGAATGCCTTTAGCTTGTTTATGTGGTTATGGAGATCCTAGATTAGTTAATTTATATTATGATGGTATTAAAATAGAAGAGAAAAACGTATTCCACATAGGTGGAAGAGATATAGATAAGGGAGAGCGAGATTTACTAGATAATTCTAAAGTAAATCTTTATGATAAAAAGGTAATAGATAAAATAGGATTAGAAGATGTAGTTGATGATATAATAAAAAAATGTAAAGAACAAAATATTGATGGTCTTCATATAAGTCTTGATATAGACTTTATGGATAAATCCATAGTGGAAGGCACAGGAACTAGAGTTACTGGAGGATATACAGTAGAAGATACTAAATATATTTTAAAACGTCTTATGGAAACAGGGATTGCTAAGTCAATGGATTTTGTCGAATTTAATCCAAGATTAGATATAAATGATAATACTTTAAAAATTTGTAAGGATTTATTAGAGTATTTCGGCCAACTTCTCTAGTGTAAAGAATTAGTTATTTGATAAAATAAGTGGGGCTGTGGCAGGTTTGTATAAAAAAACTTAGCTACAGCTTTTTTACTTTCAATTCTAGTAAATATATTATATTGTAGCAGAAAATTTTGTTTTTAATGTATAATTTACTTATAAAAGAAATTAAATAATTGAAATAAGAAAGGCAACTAGATATTAATATAGAATATCCATTAGAAATAATAGATAGTTTTTGGGATGAAAAAAATAAACGTTGTCATGAACGCTATTATTCAGCTGACCTGGATATTAGATAAAAATTCTAATGATCAATAAATTTAAAATAGTAGCTTGAAGAGAGATTAAAATTTAATGAGATAAATATATCATATGGATAAGAAATAAAAAATATTTATGCAATATATTATAACTAAAAATATAATAAAGAGGAGAATATATATGAAATGTCCATATTGCAATAATGAAATGGTATTGGGAGTTATACGTGGAGGAAGAGATACAGTTAAATGGATTCCAAAGGAAAAAGACAAGGGTGTAATTTTATCAACTTTTGTAAAAGGAATTAAAATTTTAGAGTGGATGGACTCAAAAGTAGAAGGATATTATTGTAGTGAGTGTAAAAAAATAACAATAGAAGTACCTAAACAATTATAAGATTGATAATATAAAAAATAGCACTTTATGTACTGCACCCCAATTGTTGGACCAAAATCTAATGATTGGGGTGTTTTATATGGCAAAATATGATTATAATTTTAAATTAAAGGTTGTTAAATCTTATTTAAATAGAGAAGGAGGATATATATCCTTAGCCAAACAATACGGAATGCCTTCTCATTCACAAGTTGAACAGTGGGTTAATGCATATAATACCTTTGGTATCGATGGTCTAAGAAGAAAAAATACGCATACTTCATATACTGTACAATTTAAATTGGATGTTATAAACTATATGATAACAACTAAATCCAGTGCACGAGAAGTAGCTAACCATTTTGGAGTTAATAACATTTCACTTGTTACAACGTGGAAACTAAAGTATTTAAATGGTGGTATAAATGCATTGAGTAAAATGAAAGGAAAACCACCGATGAATAAAAAAAATAATAAAGAAAGAAACTTAACAAGGGAACAAGAATTAGAACGTGAAAATGAACTTTTAAAAGCGGAGCTTGCCTTTCTAAAAAAGCTACGTGCTTCAGGGATGAATGTTCCAGAAAGGTTAAAAACCAATACGAAGCAAAAATAATTTATGAACTTCGTAAAAAATTCAAATTATCTATTATCCTTGAAGCTACTAAGTTTCCTAAATCAACATATATGTGTTGGCAAAAAAGATTTGATAGTGAAAATCCGGATAAAGACATTGAAGAAAAAATAAATACTGTTTTTAATGAACATAATGGTAGATATGGCTATCGCCGAATTACAGCTACACTAAGAGATTGTAGTATAGTCATTAATCAAAAGAAAGTAAGACGTATTATGAAAAAGTTAGGACTTAAATGCGTAGCATTTTCTCATAAATCACGTAAATATAACTCATATAGAGGAATAGTTGGGAATATCGCTGATAATAAAATAAAGAGAAGGTTTAAAACATCAATTCCTCATCAAAAAATAACAACTGATACATCAGAATTTAAAATATACACTACTGATAATGATGGAAAATTAAAAATAAAGAAATTATACCTTGATCCATTCTTAGATATGTTTAATGGAGAAGTTTTATCTTTCAGTATATCTGATAGACCTAACTTCAAGTCAATAAATGATGCTTTAGAAAAAGCAATAAATATTACAAATGATTGCCCTTATAGAAGAACTTTTCATTCTGATCAAGGCTGGGCATATCAAATGAACGTATATACAAAAAAACTAAATAAGAATAAAATATTTCAAAGTATGTCCAGAAAAGGCACATGTCTTGATAATTCTCCTATGGAAAATTTCTTTGGAATAATAAAACAAGAAATGTATTATGGAAAAATATACAAAACTTTCAACGAGTTAGAATTAGCTATAAAAGAATATATTTATTATTACAACAACAAAAGAATTAAAGAAAAATTAAATTGGCTTAGTCCTGTTAATTATAGAGTTGAATATGAATCTAAGATTGCATAAAATCAAAAATACAGGAATGAAAAATCATTCCTGTATAAAGTCTAACTTTTGGGTCTCAGTACATTATTTTAAGGTAAAGTGCTATTTTTTATCCTTTTATTTAGTTAAAATATCAACGTATTCACCATAAATATATCCAAATTCGTTATTATATTTAATTTTGCACCAACCATTAGAAGTTATAGCCACTATATCAACTTTATCACCTTTTTTCACTGAACCAATTTTTTCATAATTAGTATTAGGTCCTTTTCTTACATAAACACCAGATAAAATAGAAGCAGTAGCAGAGTATTCTAACTCTTCAATTTTAGTAAGAGTTACATATTGCGAAGAAATATAAGCATAACTATTGTTAAATTTAATTTTATACCAATTATTAGAAGTTTTAGCAACAATACTTACTTTAGCATTCTTCTTTAAAGAGCCAATTTTGGCATAATTAGTATTAGGTCCTTTTCTTATATTAATGTTATCAGTAATAGTGCCAGCTGCAAAACAAGGAGTTTCACTTGGCTTAGGTTTATTAGTTGTAATAGTTATATATTGAGAAGAAACATAAGCATAGCCATTATTAAACTTGATTTTATACCAGTTGTTAGAAGATTTAGCAACAATAGTAACTTTGGTATTTTTCCTTAAAGAACCAACCTTATTATAAGTAGTATCAGGCCCCTTTCTAACGTTAATATTATCATTAGCAGTACCCGTTGTAGAGTAAGGAGTTTCACTTGGCTCAGGTTTATTAGTTGTAATAGTTATATATTGAGAAGAAACATAAGCATAACCATTATTAAACTTGATTTTATACCAGTTGTTTGAAGATTTAGCGACAATAGTAACTTTAGTACTTTTCTTTAAAGAGCCCACCTTAGTATAAGTAGTGTCAGGACCTTTTCTTACATTAAGATTTGATTTAGCAATACCTTCTGCTGAATAAACAGTTTCCTTAATTGTGGCTGCATAAGCAGTAGATATATAATTATCATTTTTTATAGGGAAATTTCCCGTAATTACTCCTGACATACAAACAGTAGATACTAATCCTGTAATCATAACTTTTTTTAATACATTATTTTTCATAATATCACCTCAGATTATTTTTTAGATTTACTATTTTAAAACAATTTATATTATAGTCTTACATTCCATTAATTACCATAAATATTACGGAAATGAAATATATACAAATTCATTATTGTATCTTGTAATATGTACTAATGATATATTTATAACTAATTAAAATTAGGTAAAAATATTAACAAACTTATAAATAGCATAATAGAAAAAAGCAAGTTAAAAAATCCAGTAAAGTTAAGCCTACTGGATTTTTTATACTTTATTAAATTCTTTTCTGATTTAAATGCATTCTCATTATAAAATAAGAGATTAAAAAAATATTAACACTGATTAAACAAAGTGAAAATTGTATGTATTTCATATAAGAATTAACTATGATAATCATGTAAAGGATAAAAGTTGCTATAACAGAAAATAGAGCATCTTTTCCACATATGGCACAATGTATACCATATATTAAAAATATTATTGGAAATAAAACAAATGTATTGTTAATGCCTAGATATCCAGCCTCTTGTATATTCATTCCTACTATTTTATAAAATTTCTCATGTGTTAAGAGTCCCATTACTACAAGAATTGCAAAGGGAGTAAATAATCCTATTTTTTTTATCATTGATGACTCCTTTCTTTAATATAATAGTATATACGTCATAATGTGTTGTAAATTAACATTGGTTTTTTGTAACTAAATGTTACTAATATAACTTATTTAATAACTTAAATAAGTAAAGTAAAAAATAATTAACAAATAAAAACTTGCATTAGAGTTCATTTATGTTTATAATAACTAACAAATAAATAAATTCCCGTGAAGGGGAGTAGCTTTCACATTATTGTGATAATCAGTCGTCAAAACGGAGTAAAATCCCGGTTGATTAGCGAGTTTAAACTTGTTAGCAAGACCTTCAGAGTAGTTTTATCTACTTTGGTGGTCTTTTTTTATTGTAAATTATAACTTTAATAAAATTTGGTAGTATTTGTATTAATTCACAAAGATGAATTTATAATAATGGGAGGAAATTGTATGTTCTATAAGGAAACAAGCGAAAAAACTATTAGACATTTTGACAGTAGTCTAGACGGCTTATCTCAAATGGAAGTTATGAAAAGACTAAAACAAAATGGACTAAATGAATTAAGAGAAAAAGAAAAGGTGCCAACTTGGAAGTTATTTTTAACTAGTTTTAAAGATCCACTAGTAGTAATACTTTTAATTGCAGCTTTAGTTCAAATATTTTTAGGAGAAGTAGTAGAATCAGTAATCATTTTTGCCGTACTTGTTTTAAACTCTATTCTAGGAGTAATTCAAACTAAAAAAGCAGAAGGCTCTTTAGATAGTTTAAAACAATTATCTGTGCCAAATGCAAAAGTAATTAGAGATGGGATTAAAATTACAGTTCCATCAAAAGATTTAGTTGAAGGAGATATTGTTGTTTTGGAAGCTGGAGATTATGTGCCAGCAGATGGAAGAATAATAGAAGCTCAGACTTTTAAAGTAGTAGAAGGAATGTTAACTGGAGAAAGTGAACCAGTACTAAAACATGAAGATAAAATAGATGAAGATTGTGCTTTAGGTGATCAAAAGAACATGGTATTTAGTGGTTCTATGGTAGTATATGGTCGAGCTACTTATGTAGTTACAGCCTGTGGAATGAAAAGTGAAATAGGAAAAATAGCAGACTTATTAGATAACGCAGAAAATAAAGAGACACCACTGCAAAAGAAACTTGATGAATTTGGTAAAAAGCTAGGTGTGGGTATAGTTATATTAGCAGGGTTAATTTTCTTAGTGCAAGTTATTAGAGGAGCAAATATAGCAGATTCATTTATGTTTGCTATTGCCATAGCAGTTGCAGCCATACCAGAAGCATTGTCTTCCATAGTAACTATTGTTTTAGCAAAAGGAACAAATACAATGGCTAAAAAACAAGCAGTTATAAGAAAATTACCAGCTGTTGAAACTTTAGGTTCAACAAGTGTAATATGTACAGATAAAACTGGAACACTTACACAAAACAAAATGACTGTTGTTGATTTTTATATGTATGGTGAGAAAGAAAAAGTTTTAGCTACTAATATAGATGAAGAAATAGCTTTATCTAGCAACGATGATATAGCATCAACTAGTGAAGTTAATGAAAGTGAAATAGCATTAACTCTAGCATCAACTTTATGCAATGACTCAGATGTAACAGAAGATGGTGTGGAAATAGGCGACCCAACAGAGGTTGCTCTTATAAATCATGCAGAGAAAAACAACATAAACTATAAAACATTAAGAGAAAAATGCAATAGATTAAAAGAGTTACCTTTTGATAGTGATAGAAAATTAATGTCTACAATAAATAAAGTAGATAATAAAATATACATGTTTACAAAAGGTGCTCCAGATGTGATTTTTAGCAGATGTAAATATGCATTAGATGGTGGAGATGTAGTATCAATTAATTATGAAATTATAAATGAATTTAAAAAAGCAAACGAAGATTTTTCTAATAAAGCATTAAGAGTCTTAGCATTTGCTACAAAGGAAATTGAAGATGAAAACTTTGTACCAACTTTAGAAGATGAAGATGAACTTACTTTAATAGGTTTAATGGCAATGATTGACCCACCTAGAAAAGAAGTTTATGAAGCGGTAAAAGAAGCTAAAGAATCAGGCATAAAAACAGTAATGATAACTGGGGATCATAAAACTACTGCAGCAGCCATAGGTAGAGATATAGGAATAATGGAAGAAGATGATTTAGCCCTTACAGGTAAGGAGTTAGATGATTTAACTGATGAAGAACTAGATGAAAAACTAGAACATATTTCAGTTTACGCTAGAGTTTCTCCTGAAAACAAAATAAGAATCGTTAAAGCTTGGCAGAAAAAAAATAAAATTACTGCCATGACAGGAGATGGTGTTAACGATGCCCCAGCACTTAAGCAAGCAGACATAGGTATAGGAATGGGAAGTGGAACAGAAGTTGCAAAAGATGCGTCTGCTATGGTACTTTTAGATGACAACTTTGCTACAATAGTAAATGCCATCGAAGTGGGTAGAACAGTTTACAATAATATAAAAAAATCAATCACTTATTTATTCTCAGGAAACTTAGGTGGTATAATTGCCATATTATTTGCAGTTATTGCAGATTGGTCAAATCCATTTACTACAATACAACTTTTATTTATTAACTTAGTGACGGATTCTCTACCAGCTATAGCATTAGGATTTGAGCCACCAGAAAAAGGTATAATGAAAAATCCCCCAAGACATCCAGACGAAAGTATATTAGCTGGAGGGACTTTAAAGTCAGTAGCATTTAGAGGTAGTATAATAGGTATGGTGACAATATTAGCACAATATATAGGCATGCAAACTTCTCCTGAACTTGGAATAGCTATGGCATTTGCCACACTTACATTATCTAGAATAATTCAAACATTTGCTGCAAGATCAAATACTGAAACAATATTTAGTTTAGGACTTAACAGTAATAAATATGCACTAGGTGCAGTTGGAGTTTGTTTAGTAATGTTTTCTTTAACATTATTACCTTTTATGAGAGATATTTTCTCAATGCCAATGTCATTTGATCTAAATAGTTTAGGAATATCATTTGGCCTTGCTGTAGTTGCGAGTTTAATTATGGAACTTAGTAAAAAAATCATTAATAAATAATTTAATTAATGATTTGTATTATAAAAAAAGTAGTATTTCAGTATAAAAACTGAAATGCTACTTTTTAATATGTAAATTATATTATTTATTTAACTTAGACTATTATATTTATAAATAAGTAAGCGCATGTTTATAATCTAGTATTTCATCTAGTTTATCTTCAGCAATTAAATTTTTTTCAATAATTAAAGATTTTATTTTTTTTGGATTATTTTCACTTTCATTTATTATTTTAGTAGCCATATCATATCCGATATAAGGTGTAAGTGAAGTTATAAGAACTAGTGAACTATCTAGATGCTTTTTACAATTTTCTTCTACAGGCAAAATAAGTTCTATACACTTACTTCTAAATATTTTTATACTTTCTTTCAAAATATTTAAACTTTCTAATAAGCAATCTGCGATTAATGGCATAAAAGCATTTAATTCAAAATTTCCACTGGCAGCACACATAGATATAGCTTGGTCATTTGCCATTACTTTGATAGCCACTTGAGTCATCATTTCAGGAATTACAGGATTTACTTTTCCAGGCATAATTGTACTACCTGATTGAAGTTCTTTAAGCTTAATTTCTCCGAAAGCTTGACAGTTCATAAATCTCAAATCAGTAGAGATTTTCATTAAGTTAACAGCAAGAGCTTTTAAAAGTCCAGAAACTTCTACGAAAACATCATTATTTTGAGTTAAGTCAATAGGGTACTCAGCTCTAGCAAGGCCAATATTTGTAATTTCTCTAAGAAAATCTATTACTAAATAAGTATATTTTCGATTGGCATTACTACCTGTTCCAATAGCTGTACCACCTAAGTTTATTTGTCTTAATCGCTCTTCAACTTTATAAATTCTCCATCTATCTCTTGCAATAGCTTGTGCATAAGCACCAAATTCTTGGCCTAGAGTTATGGGCATAGCATTCATCAATTCAGTTCTTCCAACTTTTAGTATGTGTTCAAATTCTATTTCTTTTTTTTGTAAGCTTTCCTGTAGTTTACTGCATTCATCGCTTAAATCTCTAACAAGATTTATACATGCAATTCTAAGAGCAGTAGGATAAACATCATTAGTAGACTGAGACATATTTACATCATCTAAAGGATGTATGTAATCATATTCTCCAACTGATTTATTACATAATTTAAGTGCTAAATTTGAAATAACCTCATTAACATTCATATTAGTTGATGTACCAGCTCCACCTTGTAGTGAATTTGTTATAAATTGATTATCAACCTCTCCTCTAAGAACAATATTGCATGCTTCAACTATAGCATTTGATTTTTCTGCATCTAAAAGGTTTACTTTTTTATTTGCTAAAGCAGCAGCTTTTTTTACTTTAACAATTGCATATATTAAATCTAGAGACACTTTATCTTTACTTATATTAAAATTAGATGAAGCTCTTTTTGTTTGTATGCCATATATTTCATTTTCATCTAATAAAACTGTTCCAAATTTATCTATTTCTTCTCTCTTAGTTATCATATATTCCTCCTACTCTTCTTCTAACAAATAAGAAATATAAGGGAATGGTTCAACTGTTCTTTTTAATATTCCTTGTATATATGATATTAATATTCCGTAATTAGTTATTGGTATATTTTGATCTTTGGCACATTTTACTCTATACTTCATTTCTCTTTCATTTAAAGTACATCCACCACAATGTATAATCATTTTATATTTAGATAAATCACAAGGGAATTCTGTTCCGCTGGTAAATTCAAAGTTAAGCTGTTTACCAGTGTGTTGCATTACCCATCTAGGAATTTTTACCCTACCTATATCATCACATTGACGGTGATGAGTACATCCTTCAGAAATTAAAATAGTGTCACTATCTTTTAAAGATTCTAAAGCTCTAACTCCTTTTATAGTTTCTTCTAAATCACCTTTGTATCTGGCAAATAAAATAGAAAATGAAGTTAATAAAATATCTTTTGGAGTGTCTGCAGAAACTTTTGCAAATACTTGACTATCAGTTATAACTAACTTTGGTTTTTTACCTAAATTTTGCAAGGTTTCCTTAAGTTCGTATTCTTTAACTACTATGGCTGTAGCATCAGCTTCTAAAATATCTCGAATAGTTTGTTGTTGAGGCAAAATTAGTCTTCCCTTAGGAGCAGCTTTATCAATAGGTACAACTAATACTACAAAGTCAGAAGGACTTAGTAAATCAGCAACAATTTGAAATTTAGGCTCATCTGTAGGAGCTTGTTTAGCTATCATTTCTTTCAATTCATGTATATTTTCCTTAGTAGTGGAACTTACCCAAATAGTATTAGAAAGATTATTTATATTTTTGGAATGATTTTCTTTTACTATATCTAACTTATTCATAACTACAATATAAGGAATATTTTTTTCTTTAAATCTATTAATTAAAGCTTCGTCTTCTGGTGTAGTACCTAAAGTTCCGTCAACTACTAAAATTCCTATATCAGTTTTGTTTAAAACCTGGTAACTTTTTTGCACACGCATTTTACCTAGTTCTCCCACATCATCAAGACCAGGAGTATCTATAATTATTACAGGTCCTAAAGGTAGTAGCTCCATAGCTTTTGATACTGGATCTGTAGTAGTACCTTTTATATCAGATACTATAGCTAGACTTTGATTTGTTATTGCATTTATTACGCTGGATTTTCCTGCATTACGCTTTCCGAATATGCCTATATGAACACGTTCAGCAGAAGGTGTACTATTTAATCCCATTATCATTGCCTCCCAATTTTTATATATAATAAATTATAGCACAGTAAAAATCTAATTATAAAAAAATTGAAAAATGTAGGTATATATAAATATTGATTAAGATTTGTAAAAATAAAAACTGGTAAATTTATAGTTACCAGTTTTAAAGGTTTGATTTGATATTTATTTTGAAGGAGATGCTAATATATATAATATTTTAATAGATTAACTGCTTTCTAATTTAAGAATATATAATGATGTATTACCTTGTCTAAAAAGAGCACATGTATCTATAAAAAAATTAGTTTTACTATCATCATTTATATACATCAGCATATTACTTAAGCTTAATTCATACAAAGCTATGGTATATAAGATTGTAGAATATGTTCTTCTGAGTTGTATATCAGTTTCAGTTGAATGGGCGTTTGATATTTGTTTAGAGTTTGATACCAAAATGGATTCACAAAATTTTATATCTTTTGTTAATTCATTAATATTTAGAGGCTCATCTCCAGTTATTTCTTTTATCATAACATTTATTCTATTATTAACCGTATCTAAATCTTGTATTGCAGTTTTAACGATAGTAGGTTGACAATAGGATGTATTTGTAAAAAGTATAATAAAACAAAGGGTTAATGTTAAAAATTTTTTCATATTTTCCTCCAAGTATATAATGTTGTCAAATTTAGTATTTATTCAATACTTGGTAATATTCGCATAAATAACAATATTATAAATAATTAAAGTAATAATATGTTAATAAAAATTTTAGTTGGATTTCATATAATAAAACAAAAATACCTTGCATTACAGAGTATTATATATTATATTTATCATATTAATACCTTGCATTATAGAGTAGTGATTAAATAAACTTAAAAGTAGGTGAATTATGGAATTAAACAAAGAGGCTCTAAAAGGACATATAGATACATTGATTTTATCTATATTAAATAAAGAAGATTGTTATGGATATGAAATAGCAAAAAAAGTGAGGATAAAATGCAATAATACATTTGAGTTAAAAGAAGGGACTATGTATTTGGCACTAAAACGTATGGAGTCAAAATCGCTGATTGAATCCTACTTGGGAGGGGAGTCAGGAGTTGGAGTAAGACGAAAATATTATAAAATTACTGAAGAAGGAAAAGAAGCTCTAACTATAAAAAAGAAAGAGTGGTACTTTATTCAAAATATAATGAATTCATTTTTAGAGGAGGAAAATTAAAATATGAAACAAATAGATGAATACTTAGATAGTTTATATAAAGAGGACAAAAGTAAAGAAACAATAAGCCTTAAGTTAGAAATGAAAGAGCATTTATTGGAATCGGTGAAAGAGTTAAAGGATGAAGGTTATAGCCAAGAAGAGGCTATTAAAATATCAATTGACAGATTTGATGGTGGGATAGAAATGGAAGACGAGTTACAAGGAATTATTAAACAAGCTTGGTTTGAAAAAAATAACATAAAAAATAAGATGACTAGTTTATTTAGAAATATATTAATTTTAAGTGTACTAGTTTATGCATGTTTGACTTTTTATAACAACAAAATGATTGATTATCATACGCAAATATATGACAAAGTAAGTAAGGATCTACATAGAACAATTACAGATATAAATAATCCAAAACAATATAAAAATAAATTAGATAATATGTTAAATGAAAAATATGGGGAAGTAAAACAGCTAAAAATTTATTCAAATGAAAATAATGAGTCTAAAGAAAATTTGAAATATAATTATACTAAAGGAAATTTAGCAAATACTCGTTATTTTGAAAGTAGTAATGATGACTTAGGTAATGTTAATAAATTACACTTTGAACTTGGGCTAAAAGGTGGCCTATATTTAATTTCTGATAAGTTACTATTGATAGATTTATTCGTTGGATTAGCAGGATTTATTGGATTTATTTTATCAAAGCTAGATATGTTAGATAAATTCTATGTTAATAGAAAGTATAAAGAAAGCTTATAAATTATATGATTTAGGGCATTAAAATTATTAAAAAGGAGAATAACATATGAAAGATAAGATAGTAGTTTTAACTGGTGGCTCCAATGGAATTGGAAAGAGTATATTGGAATTATTTTTAGCAAAAGGTGCAAAAGTCTGTTTTATAGATATGGACAAAAATAGTGCTAATACTTTAATTAATAAATATGGGAATGATAATTTATTATACTGTTATGGAGATATTGCAAATGAAGATACATTAAAAGAGTTTGTTAATATGATTTTATCAAAATACAATAAAATAGACTATTTAATTAATAATGCATGTATAAGTAAGGGAGGAATTTTATCTGACTGTAGTTATGATGATTTCAACTATGTATTAAAAATAGGGATTAGTGCACCATATATGCTTTCAAAATTGTTTATGAATAATTTTAATGAAAATGGTGCCATAGTGAATATTTCATCTACAAGGGCTTTTATGTCCCAAGCTAATACAGAAAGTTATAGTTCAGCAAAGGGTGGAATTAGTGCTTTAACTCATGCTCTAAGTATAAGTTTAGCTGGAAAGGTAAGAGTAAATTCCATAAGTCCTGGTTGGATTGAAACTAAAGATAATGTAAAACATTCAAAAGAAGATAAATTACAGCATCCAGTAGGTAGGGTTGGTAAAGTTTCAGATATTTCTAATATGGTTATTTTTTTATGTAGTGAAAAAGCAAGTTTTATAACTGGTGAAGATATTAAAATAGATGGCGGCATGACAAAACTAATGATTTATAACGATGACAATGGATGGGATTATTCAATATAATGATATAAAGTATAAAAACTAGATGAAATTCCCGGTTTTTATACTTTTTTCTTTACCTGAATAGATATCTTAAGAACAAAATCATCCGGATTTTTTACACAAACTTGATCAATTAAAACATCTTCATAAGCTAAGCCAATTATTTCTAAATTATTTTTATCCATAAACTGTAAAAGTTTCTTATAAATAATAGGAGCCTTTGAATAATAGCCCTTTAAGTATCCTACTAAATAAGTTCCCTTAGGCTTAATTATAACATTTTCATAATTACAATTTTTATTTACTCTTATGTAATAATAACTATAATTACTATCTTCAAGTAAATCTTCCTTTGTTTTTATAGAACCGCCAGCATATCCAAAATTCAAATCATTGTCATATGCAAGATTTAAAAGATTAACATAGGCATTAATATCATAAGCATCTTCATTTTTATTAATTAAACTATTTAATTTATTTTTATCTATTAAGTCACTTAAAATAATATATTCTTCTTCTTGTTCTTCCAGTAAAACATCACATTTTATATTATTTGCTTCTTTAATAAGTTTAATTTTGTTAGACATGACTTCTTGTTTTCTTTTAAGTTTATTTATTTCTTTCTCGATTTCTTTAGTTTCATATTCAAAAAGTTCTAACATATTTTCTGGGGTTCTATTATCCATATATTCCTTTATTTCCTTTAGGGGCATACCTATATCTTTTAAAGTATAAATAATATTGAAAGTTTCTAATTGATACTCAGAATAATATCTATATCCAGTAGGCATAACTTTTTCTGGTTTAAATAAATTTATTTCATCATAATAAAAAAGTGTTTTTTTGTGAATATTACACAGTTTTGCAAATTCACCTGTGGAAAAATATTTTATATTATTGTTCAATTTTTATAATCCTCCTTATTGACTATCCATTAACAGGATAGTTTATTATAAGATAAGTAAGTTTATATTGCAAGGAGGTTAACTTGAAAAAAGATACCCGAAGGGATTGCACACTAAATAACTCCCTTTAAATATTAAAAAAAATAAAAACGGAGTTTGTGGAAAATTGATTTACTGGTTAATTATCATGTAATTCCAAGTGATTCTTCAACTTGTGTTTGAACTACAAATCCTTGAGTTTGTAGATATTTAATCATCCTATCTATAGATTTAGTTTGATTTACACAATCACTTAAGTAAGAATCGTATAATGAAGAATTAAATTCTTTATTATTTAGTAACATATTGTAACAACAAGTAAGTAGCATTCTTGAAATAGCTATTATAGCTCTCTTATGTCCACGTCTTTTTTTAATAGATTCATATCTATATTTAAAGTAAGGACATGATTTATCTTTAATAGCTGCATTGGCACATTGAACAAGCAAAGGTTTTAAATATAAACCGGCACGACTTATACGAACACTTTTCTTTTTTCCTGCACTTTCATTGTTCTGAGGCGTTAATCCTGCCCAAGAACAAAGGTGCTTTGATGTATCAAATTTAGACATATCAACACCTATTTCAGAAATTATGCCTACGGCAGACTTAGGTGTAATTCCTGGTACGGAAGAAAGTAAAGATATTTGATCCTGGTAGTCTGAAGAAATGATAGAAATTACATTATCTAGTTGGGTCAAACAATTATTTATATAGTCAAAATGGTTAAATGAAACTCTCATTTTGCTTGATTGCTCTTTAGATATATTGCCTTGCATAGATAGATTTATTTCTTCAGCTTTAGGTAGTAGTCTAGCATGAAGAAATTCAGTATAATCAATATTCAGCTTTTCGGGATGATCCAATGCATATTTAATAATAGCTGAAGAAGATTTACCAAATGTATCAGATACAACGCTAGAAATCATTAAGTTAGATACAGTTAATGAATTTTGAATTCTGTTTTTTTCACTAGAACGAAAATTAACTAATTTACTTCTGTATCTCATTAAATCTCTAAGTTCTCTGATTTGTTTTGGAGGAATAAAACTCCCCCTAACTAGACCATGCTTGTGTAAATCTGTAATCCATAAAGAATCACGTTTATCAGTTTTTTTACCAGGAATATTTTTTATAAATTTAGGATTTGCAAGTGTAATATTACAAGTATCTTCAAGAATGTTATAGATTGGTAACCAGTATTTACCGGTACTTTCCATGCATATTTCAGTACAATTGTTACTTAATAACCAGTTTTTGAATTCAATTAAATTATGGGTAAATGTTTGAAAGTTTTTAGTTTTATATGTTGTGATATTTTTAGAATTAGTAGAAGCAATTGTAGCTACTATAAATTTTTTGTGAACATCAATACCACAACATACTGGATGAACAATTTTAAGCATTTTATCACCTTAAATAAAAAATTAAGTAAGTAAACATTGACTGAATATCCTAGTTTTTTAACGGTCTTTGCTAAAACAAAGATTAACTTACGTGCTCATGGCACAATTATTTGTACTTAGATAGATATTCGGCACAAGTTTTTATGCGGATTTGCCGATAGGCACTTTTCTCACTTACCCCGCCGTGCTCTGTAGTATATTTACTTACTTATTAGATTTATTAACGAAAAATGTATGTATTATACCATTTTTCATCCAATTTTGTGCCTTGAGCACAGCGAAAGGAATGATAGTTTTTATGGAAAATTCATTGGAAAAGAAAGTCACGTTGACTTCTTTAATAAAATATACTTTGCCAACTGTAATAATGATGATGTTTTTTTCATTATATACTATAGTTGATGGGATGTATATATCTAAATTTATAGGTGCAAATGCACTTTCTTCCACAAATATTGTTTATCCTGTAATTAATGTATTAATAGGAATAGGAGTTATGTTTGCAACAGGAGGTAGTGCAATTGTTGCTAAAACAATGGGAGAAAATAAAACTGAAGAGGCAAGACAGTACTTTACTCTTATTACCATAAGCGCTATTATAGTAGGAATTGTTGTTGAAATCATATGTATTATTTTTATAAATGACATAATATATGCACTAGGATCAACTCAGTCTTTATTTTTTTATTGTAAAGAATATTTATTCTTTATGATAATTTTCACGCCATTTATAATATTAAAACTTTATTTTGATTATTTTTTAGTAACTGCTGGAGTACCTAATCTAGGGCTTTTAAGTTCTGTTGCTGGTGGGATTTTAAATATAGCTTTAGATTACGTATTTATAGTTCAACTAAATATGGGAGTTAGAGGTGCAGCCTTAGCTACTTGTATAGGATATGTTTTACCAAGTATAGTAGGTATAATTTACTTTTTTAACAAAAAGAATTTGCTATATTTTGTAAAGCCTAAATTTAACTTTAAGGTTATTTTAAGAAGTTGTTTTAATGGTATGTCAGAGATGGTAACACAAATATCATCAGCTCTTACAACTTTTTTGTTTAATATTGTTATGATTAAATTTTTAGGAGAAGAGGGAGTAGCATCTATTACTATTATGCTATATATGCAATTTTTATTAAATGCAGCTTATTTAGGATTTACTTCAGGGGTATCGCCTAGAATTAGTTATAATTATGGAAGACAAGATGAAAATCAGGTAGAAAAATTATTTAAATATAGTATTATAATAATTTCAGCATTTGATGTAATAACATTTATAATGTCTAGAGCTATGTCAGAAATATTAATATCCTTATTTGCTACAAAAGGAAGCACACTATTTGAGTTAAGTCATAATGGGTTTATGATATTTTCCATATCGTTTTTAGTGGCAGGAATAAATATATTTGGTTCTGGAATGTTTACAGCTTTTTCAAATGGAAAGATATCTGCTATTCTTTCCTTACTTAGAACTTTTGTTTTCTTCTTAATGGGTATATTTGTATTACCTAGAATTATGGGAGTGGATGGAGTTTGGCTAGTAGTTCCTTTTGCCGAAGTTGCTACTATGTTAGTGTCTTTAATTTTTATGTATAAATATAAAAAGAAGTATTTATATGATAATGCATTTGCTTTTAAAAGAAAAATAAGTGTTAGTTAATATATTAAAATTGAATATTATTTTATATATGAATAAAAAAGGATATAATTATAATAGTAAAAATAAGAAATAATGGAGGTAAAATGATTTTGAATAATATAATATGTGAATTAAGAGTGTATCAAGAAAATGATAAAAAACATAATCACTCCTATGGTCAATTGATTTTACATAGTGGAAATAAATAATTTAATATCTATTAAATCTGTTTTTTCAGTTGGAAGCTATAATTTGAAAAATATAAAATCACCAATATGTTTAACTGTTGGAGAAGAAGCAAAGAAATTATTAATTAAATATGCAGATGCAAGTAATATATACGTAATAATGGTTAATTAACATAAAAATATAAATAATATATAAAGTAGGGGCGTTACAAAAATGTAACGCCCCTGCTTTTATGTTGATTTTAGTAAAGTAAAGTTTTATTCCGATAGATACTAAGTATAAATGATTTATACTTATAGGCAAAGATAAGTCACTTAATAAATAATAATAAATGAAAAGTATCTTTTATAAGCATAATAAATTTGTTAGAATAATTAAAAATAGATTTTAAATTTGTAATTAAACTTTAAGCTATTAAGGGAGAGGATAAAATGTTAGAAGTTATAAAAAATAGACGTTCAATAAGAACATACATAGATAAAGAAGTGGAAGAAGAGAAAATACTTGAGATTTTAAAATCAGCTATGCAAGCGCCATCTTCAAAAAATTCTTCACCTTGGGAATTTGTTGTTATAGATAATAAGGAAATTTTATCTAAACTGTCAAAAACTCATCATAAATCAAAGCAAGTTAAAGATGCTAATCTATGTATAGTAGTTACAGGAAATAAAGAAAGATTCCTAAAGCCTGGTAAGTGGATACATGATTTGGGAGCATGTACACAAAATATTTTATTAGAATGTACTAATCAAGGATTGGCTTCTTGTTGGGTAGGAGTTCACCCTAAGCGTAAGGTTATGGATAAAGTTAAAGAAACTTTGAATTTACCTGAAAATTTAATTCCATACTCTATTGTAGCAATAGGTTATAGTAATGAAGAAAATAAATTTATAGATAAATTTGATAAAAATAAAATCCATAGAAATAGATTTGAATAGCAGGTACTCATATGAATAATATAGAAGTATTTAAAAATATTAAGCAAGAAAGTAAAGTTAATTTAGAAAACATACTTAGAACTAGAAAATTATCGAAGAAAGAAATTCTTTTTTATGAAAGAGATTTAGTTGATAAAATTTATTTTATTAAAGAAGGTAAAATCTCTTTATTTAAAATAAATGAAAGTGGTGAAAGAAAAATTATCTTTATACTTTCAAAAGGGAAAATGATAAATGATATTTTCATAGATGAGAATAAAAGTAGTGCAATATCATGTGAAGCATTTGAAAAAAGCACTTTATTAGAGTGCAATTCTAAGGATTTTATGAAGATTATGGAAAGTGATTTTACTTTAACTAAAAATGTATTAAATCATTTGCAAAATATTAATAGAAGACTTTATCGACAACTTAAAAACTCCATATCCATAAGAATGGATAAAAAGCTTGCTGCCAAACTTTATAGGATGGGTAGAGAATTTGGTGTAGAAAAAGATGAATGGACTTTGATTAATGCTAACTTAACTATAACATATATTGCGGATATGCTTGGATGTAAAAGAGAAACTCTATCTAGGTCTATGAAAGTCTTACAAGATGAAAATTTAGTTAAAATAGAAAATAAAAAAGTATATATTAAAAGAGATGAACTGTCATTATATTTTAAAAATACATAGATGAAAGTGATAAAAAATAGTGAAATCATTAAGTGCCTACATTTTGGTAGGTACTTTTTTATTTTTGAAGTTAAAATTCATAATTTCTTCATAAACTTGTGATTAATATCACAGACTTTGGGTAATATGCCGTGTTATTATTTTTTTAACAAGTCAAAGGGAGGAGAATATATGAAAATTAAATTAGATAAACAAAGATTTAATCAAGGTTTGGAAAAATTAAAGTTAGAATACAAAATATTAGCGCCTGTGACAAAACCCTTCAAAGGCACTTTTTCTGATACGGATTTAACAAAATACGAAGAAATTGAAAGAATAGAGGATATAGAGCTTAATAAAAAGTCTAATTTCTCTGCAAAAGAAATAATGTTGCCAATAAATCAAATACTTTTTTATTTTACTGAAAAAGAATTTAAAACAAGTGATGTAGATGATAAGAAATTATTAGTTTTTCTTAGAGCTTGTGATTTAAATGGAATAAAAAGATTAGATGAAATTTACTTGAAAAATGGAATGGAAAAGGATTTCTTTTATGAAAGACTAAGAGAAAAAGTTAAGTTTGTTCTAATAGGATGCAAAGAAAGTTATAGAAATTGTTTTTGTGTAAGCATGAAGTCAAATAAAGCTGACAACTATTCTATGGGATTAAGCTTAAGAGAAGATGAAGTTTATTTAGATATAAAAGATGAAGATTTAAATGTATTTGATGGTGGAGAGTGTGACTTTGAAGTAGATTATGTTAAATCAAACCATATTTCAGTAGAAGTACCAAGAAACATAAATCCTGTTGAATTATCAAAACATGAAATGTGGAACGAATATGATGCAAGGTGCATAGCTTGCGGAAGGTGTAATTTTGTCTGTCCAACATGTACTTGCTTTACAATGCAAGATGTTTTCTACAAAGAAAATGAGAAAGTAGGAGAGAGAAGAAGAGTATGGGCATCATGTCAAGTAGATGGATATACTGATATGGCTGGTGGACACTCATTTAGAAAAAAACAAGGTGAGAGAATGAGATTTAAAGTAATGCACAAAATTTATGACTTTAACAAAAGGTTTGGATATGACATGTGTGTAGGATGTGGAAGATGTGACGATGCATGTCCACAATATATATCATTTTCTCAGTGCATAGATAAAGTTAAAAAAGTAGTTAATGAGGAGGAAAAATAAATGAATGCTTATATACCAGTGGCAGCACCAATAATAAGTATAGTAAAACATACAGAAATTGAATGGACTTTTAGAGTAGAGACTTCTACTAAAAATGTACTTCCAGGAAAATTTTATGAAATATCCATACCAAAATACGGAGAATCACCAATTTCAGTAAGTGGATATGGAGAAAACTATATAGATTTTACTATAAGAAACGTGGGAAAAGTAACAAGTGAGCTATTTAACTACAAAGTAGGAGATAAATTCTTCATAAGAGGACCTTATGGAAATGGCTTCGATGTAAGTTTATACGAAGGAAGGGAAGCTGTGGTTGTTGCTGGAGGAAGTGGTTTAGCGCCAGTAAGAGGGATAGTTGAGCACTTCTACCATAATCCAGAGAAATACAAAAGTTTTAAATTAATAGTAGGTTTCAAATCTCCTAAGGATGTATTGTTCAAAGACGACCTAAAAAAATGGAGTAAAAAATTAGATATTCTTGTAACAGTTGATGGAGCAGAGGAAGGATATGAGGGAAATGTAGGTCTTGTTACAAAATATATTCCTCAATTAAATATAGAAGATATAAATAATATGTCGGCTATAGTTGTTGGACCACCAATGATGATGAAGTTTACTGTTGGAGAATTTTTAAAAAGAGATTTAGATGAAAAAAATATATGGGTTTCTTATGAAAGAAAAATGTGCTGTGGTGTTGGTAAATGTGGACACTGTAAAATGGATGACACTTATATTTGTATAGATGGCCCTGTATTTGATTATTCATATGCAAAAAATCTTATAGATTAGGGGGAAAGATAATGTTAAGAGATGTAAATACTAAAAAAGTAATGAAAAATGCTTATAGAATTACTAAACAAAAATATGAAACTTCTCTAAGAGTCAGAATTCCTGGAGGATGCGCAGATCCAGAAAGTTTAATGATAGTTTCAAAAATAGCTAATGAGTTTGGTAATGGACAAATTCATATTACAACTAGACAAGGTTTTGAAATTCTTGGTATCAAAATGGAGGATATGGAAAAAGTAAATAAAATAATTCAACCTGTTATAGAAAAGATGGATATTAATCAAGAAACAAAAGACTCGGGCTATCCAGCAGCGGGAACTAGAAATATATGTGCTTGTATAGGAAATAAAGTATGTCCAAAGGCACAATACAATACTACTGAATTTGCAAAAAAAATGGAAAAGGCAGTATTCCCAAACGATTTACATTTTAAAATTGCTTTTACAGGATGTCCAAATGATTGTATAAAAGCAAGAACTCATGACTTTGGAATAATAGGAATGACACTTCCTTTATATGATAAAAATAGATGTATATCTTGTGGTGCTTGTGTAAAAAAATGTGAAAAACTTTCTACTGGCGCTCTTAAAATGGAAAACTACAAGATAGTAAGAGATCATGACAAATGTATAGGATGTGGTGAGTGTACATTAAACTGCCCAACAAGTGCATGGACTAGAGATGAAAATAAATACTACAGATTAGCTATTATGGGTAGAACAGGTAAGAAAAATCCAAGACTTGCTGAAGATTTTCTAGTTTGGGCTAATGAAGAATCAATTATAAAAATAGTTCTTAATACTTATAAATATGTCAAAGAATATATAGATAAAGATGCTCCAGGGGGAAAAGAACATATAGGATATATAATTGATAGAACTGGATTTATGGAATATAAAAAATGGGCCTTAGAAGGTGTAGAGTTTGCAGATATAGTTAAAGTAAATGAAAATATTTATTGGAGCGGTATAAAATATTAAAAATTCAGGAGGGTTTCTTATGCATAATGAAACAGTATTAAAATTAAGTAATTCATCAAAAAATAAGATTAATTTATTAAACCGTAGTAAATTAAAATACTTAGTATCATCAGCTTTTGCAGGACTATATGTGGGATTAGGAATCATATTAATATTTACAGTAGGTGGATTATTAAGTGCAGCAAACTCTCCTACAACAAGAATCATAATGGGATTATCATTTGCAGTGGCACTATGTTTAGTAATAATGACAGGAACAGAATTATTTACGGGAAATAACATGGTTATGACTGTAGGAAGATTAAATAAAAGTGTTTCAACTAGAGATATGGGTAAAGTATGGCTATTCAGTTTTGTAGGAAATCTACTTGGCTCTATACTAGTTGCAGGATTTTTCGTTGGAACAGGTCTAGTAAATAAAGGTCCCGTAATGGAATTTTTTGCAACGACTTCTATAGCCAAAGCATCAGTACCACTTATACCTTTATTTTTTAGAGGAGTTCTTTGTAATATATTAGTTTGCGTAGCAGTTTTATGTTCGTTTAGAACTAATGACGATACAGCAAAAATACTTATAATATTTTTATGTTTATTTGCTTTTATAACTAGTGGATTTGAGCATAGTGTTGCAAATATGACAGTATTATCTATAGCATTATTATCACCAGCTATTCATGGTGCAACTTTGACAGGGGCTGTTTACAACTTAGTTGTAGTGACTCTTGGAAATATGGTTGGAGGAGTATTAGTAATGGGACTAGGAGTTTTTATAATGGGAAGTGAAGATGAAAAATAGAAAGAATTAGGCAATAAGCAATATAAATTAAATATAGAATAATTACCTCCAAAATAACATAAATATGATAGTTGAAAATTAAATTAAACATTTACCTTAAATTGTTTAAATTTAGATTTAATTGTTGATTGTTATATGATATATGAACGTTATAAGATATATCTAATAATTAATATGTCTAAATTGGTAGCAATTTGTATATATATGTATTAATATATATATGTAATATTTGGAAACTATCCATATAAAAAAGATTTAAGCAATTGGGGGATTTTATGAAAATTTATATAGCAAGGCAACCTATTTTTACTAGTGATAAATTGATATTTGGCTATGAATTATTATATAGGAATAGTAACGAAAATCGATTTGCAAATATTAATGAAGATAAGGCTACTAGAGAGTTAACTTATAATGTTTTATCAGAATTTGATTTGTATTCTTTGATTAAACAAAAGTATGGTTTTATAAACTTTAGTAAAGAATCATTAATGTCTGATATACCTTTGCTTTTCGACTCAGAGAATATTATAATTGAAATTTTAGAAAATACATCTATGGACCAGGAATTAATAGATAGGGTTGCTTTTCTTAAATATAAAAGATATACATTAGCACTTGATGATTTTATTGATGATGGTACATATGATGCACTGTTACCATATGTAGATATAATAAAAGTTGAATATAGTTTACTTGCCCCAGATACTCGAAGAAAAATAGCTAAAAAGTACAAAGCTTCTAAAAAACTTGTTGCGGAAAGAATTGAAACTGAAGATGACTATGTAAATGCAATGAAAGATGGTTATACTTTATTCCAAGGTTATTATTTTAGTAAACCAATAATGATATCAAAAGACAGCCTTAGTATCGCATCATCATCTTATTCACGTTTATGGGAAGAAATATCAAAAGGAAATCCTGAATTTGGTGATTTAGAAGAAATAATAAAATTAGATGTGGGATTGACTTATAAATTATTATCCTTGATGCAGACATCTTTATATTATAGAGGGACTAAAATTAATTCAGTAAAACAAGCCTTAGTACGTTTAGGAATAAGGGAAACTAAAAAATGGATAATGCTTTTATTTCTACGTGATATGTCATGCGAAGACAACGATGAATTTGCAAAATCATCTTTATTTAGAGCTACATTAATGGAAAAAATCATAACTAAATTAGATTATAATCATATGAGGCATGATGCATATATGGTTGGACTATTATCATTAATAGATAATATTTTAGAAGATGATATATTGTCAATTTTAGATTCTTTAGGATTATCTGAAATAGTTAAAATGGCATTTATAAATAAAGAAGGAGTATTATATGATTCTTTAGAATGCATAAAAAAATATGAATCAAGTAATTGGGATATAGTTGAGAAATTTAATCGAAATTATAATTTAGATAAAGAGATAATTTCCTCTATATATTTAGAAGCATTAAGATATGCTGATGCAATGTTTACCCAGCTTTAAACAATTTATAATTTAACAGGAATATAAAAGGTGATATTTTAAAATATAAACTATTTGAAAATATCACCTTTTATATGATATTTTTGTGGGGAAATAATTTCTCATAACGAAAAAGATATACCCTTTATTTGAACTATGTTACTATATTTAGTAGGAGATAAAAAGGAGGGTGAATGAGTGGAAAGGTTTAAAAAAATAGTATTATTTTTAATGCTTATGGTAATGTCAATAAATATATTTTCATTTAGAGCATATGCAGAAGATGATGGTTACTATATAAAAAATATGGACGTAAAGGTGGATGTAAATGACAAAAGAGAATTTAAAATAACAGAAACTATAGATGTATATTTTAATGAAGAGCGTCATGGAATTATTAGAAGTATACCTACATCTACACGATTGGAAGATTATAAGATAAAAGACGTATCAGTAGAAGGAGCACCTTATGAAATAGAAGATTCTTTTGACATGAAGATAAGAATAGGTGATGAAGATGAAACTTTAAGTGGCGATAAAACTTATACAATTACATATACTATAGAAAATTATAACGAAGAAAGATCAGAGGGGGATTACATTTATTTAAATGTTTTAGGAGATCAATGGGATACAAGGATTGAAAATTTCACATCAACAATAACCTATCCTAAGGAAGCAAATTTTAAAAAAATAAATATTACTGATGGTGAATATGGTAGTAAAGATTCAAAAAACTCACAATATAAAGTAGAAAATAATAAAATTTATATCAAGTCAATAAAAACTATACAACCTTACAATGCAATTACAGTAAATGCCATGTTAAATGAAGGTGCTTTCAAAAATGCACCAATAAAACAATATCCGTATACAATCCAAAATCAGTTTATAAACATTAATATAACAGATGATAAAAAATATGAAATACAGCGTGATTTCAAAATAAAAATAAATAAGAATTATACAGGCGAAGAGAAACTTATGATTGATTTATTTGACATTATAAAAGGTGAAAATTTTTATTTATTAGATATGAGCGTAAATGATAAAAGTGTATTATATAATGAAAAATATGGAATTATTACTTTAGATAACAATAGAGATGAGTATAACTTTAAAGTATCATATACAATTGAACCTAGGCTTAGTGATGATATTGTATTTAAGATAGCAGGTACAACTTTAGACGGAAAATTAGAAAATCTAAAAGTAAATGTTAACTCACCATTTTTTATAGATAATGCAACTGTGGATTTTAATGAAAAGGGAGCTAATTTTGGAACGGATAGATTTAATTTAGAAAAAAATGATAACAATGTAGTATTTACAAATAAAAATACTATATACGTGGGTGAAGATATAAAACTTAAGATTGATATAGATCAAGATTTATTTGTAAGACCTTTACCGATATCTGGGAATATTGTAAAATTCAGTTCGCCTATGATTTTACTTCTAATTGTGTTTTTATTTTTTAGATTCAGAGACAAAAATCCAATAACACCAGTGGTTCAATTTTATCCACCTAAGTCTATGAATAGCGCAGAAGTTGGCTATGGTTTCAATGAAGGGATTAGTAATTTACAGGTTACATCTTTATTATTCTATTGGGCAAGTGAAGGATATATAAAAATCATTATGAAGAAAAAGAATAAGTTCACTATTGAAAAGTTAAAAGAAATTGATAATAATCATAAATCTTATGAGAAAAAATTATTTAATAGTTTATTTAAATATGGAAATGGTAAAAAAGTAACGGGTGAAAAATTAAAAACTTATTTTGGAGAAGAAGTAAGTAAGGCAGTAAAAGGTGTGAAAGAAGAATTTAAATATGAGAAAAAATTGAGAGATAGTGCTTCTAAAAAAGCAGGATTTTTATTAAGTATAATATCTGCAGTACCTATAATATCATGTATGATGGTAGCTAGAGATGTAGATCATGGCTCCATAATAGGATATATTATGTTTAGTATATTACTATTAGTTTTACATCTTGGATTTTACTTAGTTTTTTATAAGTTGCTGAAGAAGAGACATGGCTTAATTAAGAAAAAAAATAAAATTATCGCTGTAGTGGTTATTAGTTTTATTTATTTAATTATGATAATATTGCCATTTTTATTTACTGACTTAGATGCTTTCATAATAATAGTTAGTATAATAGTATCTTTGATTGGAAATATTTTAAGTAGTTGTGTGCCAAAAAGAAGTGATTATGGAAAAGAATTACTAGGTGAGATAGTCGGGTTTAGAAACTTTATGGAAGTAGCAGAAAAAGAAAGATTAGAAGCTTTGTTAGAAGAAGATCCGGAGTATTTTTATAATACTCTTCCTTATGCACAAGTTTTGGGAGTGACTAAAAAATGGGCAGATAAGTTTAAAGATATTTCTATGGAGCAACCATCTTACTATGATACTTATTATCCATTAAATAACTATATTGCTTTAAATATGTTTGTAAATGATTTAAATAAAGTAGAATCTACAGCAAGTTATACGATAGATACTTCTTCTGGTAGCTCTGGAGGAGGATTCGGAGGCGGCGGATTTAGCGGTGGAGGCTCTGGAGGTGGCGGAGGCTCAAGCTGGTAGGATTAAGCAAATATAATTTGAAAAATAAATGGAGGTGTAATAATGACGGGAATTATTATTGTAGTAGTGGCAGGTGTTGTGGTAATATGGGGTGTTGCAACATACAACAAGCTTGTATCGCTTAGAATGAATGTTAAAGAAGGATTTTCTACTATAGATGTATTCTTAAAGAAAAGATACGATCTTATACCTAATTTAGTAGAAACTGTAAAAGGATATGCAACTCATGAAAAAGAAACTTTGCAAAATGTAGTGAAGGCAAGAGGAAATGCTATTACAAGTTCTCCAGAAGATAAGTCAAAATATGAAGGAGAATTATCAAATGCTTTAAGTAGATTATTAATGCTTTCTGAAAACTATCCAGACTTAAAGGCTGATAATCAGTTTATAAATTTACAAAAAGAATTAAAAAGCATAGAATCAGAAATTGAAAAATCAAGAAGATATTACAATGGAACGGTGAAAAATCTTAATAAAAATATTCAAAGTGTGCCTAGTTGTATAATTGCGAGTTTATTTAAATTTAAAGAAGAGCAATTCTTTGAATTGGAAAATTCTGCAGAAAGAGAAAATATTCAAGTGAAATTTTGATTTGAAAAATAGTAAAAATTAATTGTAGAGATCATGAATTATATAAAAAAGTCATTGGAATTACTTTATCCAATGACTTTTTTATATGAAAATAGAAGTATATTATAAATAAAAATACATCTTAATTTAAAAATAAAAATTATAAAACAGATAAAATTAGAAATAATTTGTTTAGGTTAAAAGGTGGCGGGTATATATATCATCGTAAGTAAGTATTAAGATTTAAAATTGATTACTAAAAATAAAAGAATATAAATAGAATGATGGAGGAAATATAAAATGAAAAAATTTGTTTGTACAGTATGTGGTTATATATATGAAGGAGAAACTGCTCCAGAAGTATGTCCAGTATGTAAAGTAGGAGCTGAAAAGTTTGAAGAAATGAAAGGTGAAATGAACTGGGCTGACGAGCACAGAATAGGTGTAGCTCAAGGAGTTGACGAAGAAGTAGTTGAAGGATTAAGAGCTAACTTTGTTGGTGAATGTACAGAGGTAGGAATGTATTTAGCTATGTCAAGGCAAGCTGATAGAGAAGGATATCCAGAAGTTGCAGAAGCTTACAAAAGAATAGCTTTTGAAGAAGCAGAACATGCTGCTAAATTCGCTGAATTATTAGGAGAAGTAGTTGTTGCTGATACTAAGAAAAACTTAGAAGCTAGAGTTGAGGCTGAATATGGAGCTACTGAAGGAAAATTAAAAATAGCTAAAAGAGCTAAAGAATTAGGATTAGATGCTATACATGATACAGTTCATGAAATGTGTAAAGATGAAGCTAGACATGGTAAAGCATTCTTAGGATTATTAGAAAGACATTTTGGAAAACAAGCTTAATATAAAAAATCTAACAATAAAAAGATAGAGAGTTATTAAATAATAGCTCTCTATTTTTTTTATCATAGTTTGACAGAGATCATTGAAATACTAAACTGTAATAGCCTCCTATACAAATGTAGGGGGGATTATTTTGTTAATTTATTATTTATTCTGTGAAAATATGGAAATTTTTGCAATGGTTATGATACAATGGTTACAAAAGGGTTACAAAAATTACAAAAAAAGTTACAGATTGAGGTGATGTGTGGAATATGATTTTTAACAAAAATACAAAAACTATTTCCAAAGGAATGGCGGTAGGTATATTAGCTACAAGTATTATGCCGACAATAGCAATAAATGAAAATGTGGAAGCTAGTAAAGTTAAGAGCAGCAAAGTTGTAGAAGTTACATGTGATGCTCTTAATGTTAGAACAGGATCTAGTACAAAATATTCTATAGCTGGTACAGTAAGAAAAGGAACAAAACTTGAATATATATCAACATGCAGCAATGGATGGTATAAGGTTAAATATAAAGGAAGTACTAGATATGTAAGTAATAAATATTCAAAATTAAAAAGTGATTCGACTTCAACTTCCACTTCAAAAACTGTGGAAGTTACAGCAAGTAGAGTTAATATAAGAAGTGGAGCTGGAACAAAATATTCTATAGTAGATACAGTAATCAAAGGAACAAAATTTAAATACATATCAAGATGTAGTAATGGTTGGTATAAGGTTGAGTACAAAGGAAGAACAAGATATATTACGGATAAATATACTAAAATTTCAGGATTGGCAAGTACATCAGATTCAATAAAGAAAGTAGGGAAGGTTACAGCATCAGCACTAAATGTAAGATCAGGTGCTTCAACTAAATATAGTGTTAAAAAAACAATTAAAATGAATAGTGTTGTTGGAGTAATATCTTCATATAGTAATGGATGGTCTAAAGTAAAATTATCTAGTTCAACTACAGGATACGTATGTACAAAGTATTTAAAAGTATATGCTGGAGATTCAAGTGATATAAAAGTAAGCTATAAAACAGCATCTTCATCCTCTTCTAATAAGCCATCAAGTAGTTCTAAACTTGATACAGTATTATCTACAATCAAAGCACAAGTAGGTAAACCATACGTTTATGGTGCTGCAGGGCCGAATTCTTTTGACTGTTCAGGGCTTACATATTACGCTTATAAAAAATCAGGAACATATCTAAATAGAACGTCTAGAGATCAAGCTAAAAATGGGAAATATGTAAGTAGAAGTAATTTAAAAGCAGGTGACTTAGTATTTTTTAATAGTGGTACAAATTCCATTAAACATGTGGGAATGTATGTTGGTAATGGTAAATTTATTCACTCACCAAGTCCAGGAAAATCAGTAAAATACGAAAATTTGTCAACATCATATTATGCTAAAGGATATGTTACGGCAAGAAGGATAATATATTAGATCATTGTTGTTTTAATAATAATTATAGATTTTAAAATATACATATTTATAAAAAATCACCTATATATGAGGTGATTTTTTATTGTGAAATATAAAATACAAGATTAAAACGCATAAAAAATAAAAAAAACAAAAAAATGTTCGTAAAAAAACTTGTAAAAAATTGGAGGAACATATATAATTAAAACTGAAAATACGAACAATTATACGTAAATAAACAATTTAGTTTTGGATTAGGGGGATTTTATGAACGAAAAAGTAATTTATCAGCTAGATGGAAGACCTAAATTAACGGAAGCAATACCATTAGGTTTGCAACATATTTTGGCAATGTTTGTAGGAAATGTTACACCACTTATAATAATCTCAAATGTTTTAAACCTGGATGCTGCTACAAAAGCATCGCTAATACAATGTGCCATGTTTGTATCCGGTATAGTAACATTAATACAATGTTATCCACTTGGGCCAATAGGAGCAAAACTTCCTATAGTAATGGGAACTAGTTTTGGTTTTGTGCCTGCTGCTACAGCAATAGGTGTTAAATATGGAATACAAGGAATACTAGGAGCTTGTTTAATAGGAGCGTTATTTGAGGTGTTAGTGGGTGGATTAGTATTAAAACGTATAAGAAAATATTTCCCACCAGTAGTTACAGGAATAGTTGTTTTAACTATGGGAATTGCACTTTTACCAACTGGAGTTAATTATTTTGCAGGTGGTGTAGGAGCAGCTGACTTCGCTTCACCATCAAATTTATTTTTAGGAACAATCGTACTTATAACAGTTATATTTTTTAAACAATATACTAAAGGAATGCTTAGTATATCATCAGTACTTATTGGATTAATAGTTGGATACTTAGTTGCTATACCTATGGGTAAAATAGATTTTTCTTCTCTATCTCAGGCTGCATTTATATCTATACCAGTGCCATTCCAATTAGGATTTTCATTCCATATGGATGCTATAGTAGCTATGATATTTGTATATATGGTTTCAACAGTAGAAACTATAGGAGATACAACAGCCATAGCAAACTCTGGTCTTGGACGTGAGGCGAGTGAAAAAGAAATAGTTGGAGCAGTTTTAGCAGATGGTCTAGGGAGTTTTTTAGGAGCTATATTTAATGTACTACCAAATACATCTTTTGGTCAGAATGTTGGTATAGTAGCTATGACAAAAATAGTTAATAGATTTGTTGTTGCAACAGGAGCTTTCATATTAATAGCAGCAGGTATATTCCCAAAAGTAGGAGCACTTATATCTTTAATGCCAGCTAGTGTACTTGGAGGAGCTTCTATAGTAATGTTCTCTATGATAGTAGTAAGTGGTATAAGACTTATAACTACTGATAAATTAACTGAAAGAAATGCAATGATAATTGCTGTATCATTAGGATTAGGACTTGGAGTTTCTTATGTTCCAGGATTCTTTGATGCTTTTCCAGAGTCTATACAATTAATATTTGGAGAATCTAAAACTGTATTACCTGCCATATTAGCAGTAATACTTAACATGGTTTTACCTAAGGAAGAAATGTGCGAAGAAAAAGCACTTACTGCATAAATAAAAAAAGATGTATAAGAAATTCTTATATGTCTTTTTTATTATGAAAATAAAATACTTGCAAATACGAACGATATCATAAGTAAATGCTGAAATGTTTGGAAAAAACTAGTTAGTTATGATATAATATACAAGGTTAAAATTATAATGACAAAATATATTTTATGGGAGGAAGTATTATGTTTACACTAATGGAATTAGTGCAACCTCAGTCACTTGAACAAGCTTATGAGATACTTACAAAAAGAAAAAACAATATAGTTATAGGAGGTAGTGCTTTTCTTAGAATGGGGAAAAAAAGAATAGGCACGGGGATAGATTTATCTGCCTTAAACTTAGATATTATAGAAGAAAGTTCAGATTATATAGAAATAGGAGCCACGACTACACTAAGACATCTAGAAGTTAGCCCTATATTAAATAAATACTTCGATGGAGTTCTACCAAAGGCAGTAAAAGATATAATAGGTGTTCAATTTAGAAATGTAGTAACTGTTGGAGGCAGTGTATTCTCTAGATATGGTTTCTCTGATTTAATAGTAGGATTACTTGCGCTACAAACAGAAGTAGAGTTATATAATGGGGGAAGAATATTATTAGAAGAATTCCTTAATAAAAAATATGAAAAGGATATACTAGTTAAATTATATATAAAGAAAAATGATTCAAATGCTATATATAAATGTATGAGAAATTCAAGAAGTGATTACCCTATATTAAATGTAGCTATATCTAAAGAAAATGTTAACTTAAAAATATGTGTAGGTGCTAGACCTCAAAGAGCAACTATAGCAGTTAAAGCAAGTGAATTTTTATCAGAGAATGAATTAAATGAAGAAAATATAATAAAAGCAAGTGAAATAGCTGCGGAAGAATTAGTATTTGGTTCAAATATGAGAGCTAGCAAGGAATACAGAAAAGCTATATGTAAATCACTAGTTAAAAACGCTTTAATGGAGGTATCATCATGTTAATCACAATGAATGTAAATGGAAAAAAAGCTGATATAGATGTGGAAGCTGACGAATATTTAGTAGATACATTAAGAAGAGTAGGAAATCTAAGTGTAAAAAGAGGTTGTGACACAGGATGTTGTGGGTTATGTAGTATTTGGATAGATGGAAAACCAACTTTATCATGTTCTACATTATCTGTGAGAGCTAATAATAAAAATATTACAACAATAGAAGGTTTACAAGAAGAAGCAAGTGAATTTGCCAAGATACTTGTAAAAGAAGGTGCAGAGCAATGTGGATTTTGTTCACCAGGATTTATAATGACAGTAATAGCAATGAAAAGAGAGTTAGAAAATCCAAGTGAAGAAGAAATAAAACATTATTTAACTGGAAATCTATGTAGATGTACAGGATATATGGGGCAACTTAGAGCAATAAAGACATACATGGGGGTAAAGTAATATGAAAATAGTAGGTAAAGGCATAGAAAAAATAGATGGAATGTCAATAGCTACTGGTAAGCCAGTATACACAGATGATTTAGCAGCTAAGGAAGCCTTAGTAGTTAAGATACTGAGAAGTCCACATCCTTATGCACTTATAGAAGAAATAGATACAACAAGATCCATGATGGTACCAGGAGTTGAATGTGTTTTAACATACAAAGATGTGCCACAAAATAAATTTACATTAGCAGGACAATCATTTCCAGAACCATCTCCTTATGATAGATTAATATTAGATAAAACAGTAAGATATGTGGGAGATGAAGTTGCAATAATAGCAGCAAAAGACGAAAAAACTGCCATAAAAGCTATGAAAATGATAAAAGTTAAGTACAATGTGTTACAGCCAGTAATGGATATGCAAAAAGCTATAGACAATGAAACTATAGTACATACAGAAGATTTACATTGTAACTTTGATATAGGAATGGAAAGAGAAAGAAATATAGTATCTAAACATTTATATGAAAAAGGTAATATAGAAGAAGAATTATCAAAATGTGATATAGTTGTTGAAGATACATATTATACACAAGCGCAATCTCATGGGATGATGGAAACTTATAGAGCTTATAACTACTTAGATCATATGGGAAGATTAGTTGTAGTGAGTTCTACACAAATACCTTTCCATGTAAGAAGACATTTAGCAAGAGCCTTAGATATACCATCAAGCAAAGTGAGAGTTATAAAGCCAAGAATAGGTGGAGGTTTTGGTGGTAAACAAACTGCATGTGTGGAAATATTCTCAGCATTAGTTACTTTAAAAACTGGAAAGCCAGCTAAAATAATATATGATAGAAAAGAAACTTTTACATGTACAACATCTAGACATGCTATGAAACTAAATGTAAAAGTTGGAGCAGATAAAGATGGAACAATAAAAGTTATAGATATAGATGCCCTATCAGATACAGGAGCATATGGAGAACATGCTTCTACTACATTTGGATTAGTTGGAGAAAAAACTATGCCTATGTATGGAAAGTTAAAAGCTGCTAGATTTAAAGGAAATGTAGTGTATACTAATAAAACACCATCAGGAGCATTTAGAGGATATGGAGCTACTCAAGGATGTTTTGCTGTGGAAGCTACTATAAATAAAGTGGCTACTAAATTAAATATGGATCCAGTAGATGTAAGACTTAAAAACATAATAAAAGAAGGAGAAGTATCTCCAGCTTACGATAAGCATTTAAACAGTGTTGCCTTAGATAGATGTATTCAAAAAGGTAAAGAACTTATAAAATGGGATGAAAAATATCCATGTAAAGAAATATCTCCTGCAAAAGTAAGAAGTGTGGGAATGGCCCTTACTATGCAGGGTTCTGGAATAGCTGGAATTGACACAGCATCTATAGAAATAAAATTAAATGATGATGGTAACTATACGCTACTAACTGGTTCAACAGATATGGGTACAGGTAGTGACACTATACTTGCTCAAATGTGTGCAGAAATTTTAGAAACTACAATGGACAAAATAGTAGTAAACTCAGCAGATACAGATTCTTCACCATATGATCCAGGTTCTTATGCATCAAGTACTACTTATGTTACAGGTATGGCTGTAGTAAAAGCTGCAACAGAGCTGAAAAATAAGATAGTAAATCTAGGAGCAGAAAGATTAGGACTTAATAAAGAAGATGTAGAATTTGACGGAAACTGTGTAAAGTCATTGGATGGAGATAAATCAATATCAGTATTTGACTTAGCAGTAGACGTAACTGTTGGACCTAATAAAAGCCAACTAATAGGATATGCTACACACGGAAGTCCAGTTTCACCTCCGCCATTTATAGCAGGATTTGTTGAAACTGAAATAGATAAAGAAACTGGGAAAGTTGATATAATAGACTATGTGGCAGTAGTTGACTGTGGAACAGTAATTAATAAAAACTTAGCAAAAATACAAGTAGAAGGTGGGATAGCTCAAGGTATAGGCATGGCATTATATGAAGATGTTGTTTATACAAGTAAAGGTGAACTAGCATCTAATACATTTATGCAATACAAAATGCCAACTAGAAAAGACGTGGGTAATATAATAGTAGACTTTGAAGAAAGTTACGAACCAACAGGGCCATTTGGAGCAAAATCAGTAGGTGAAGTTGTTGTAAATACACCATCTCCAGCAATAGAAAATGCAATTTATAATGGTATAGGAATAAATTTAAATACTTTACCTATGACACCAGAAAAAGTATTTATGGCAATGATGGAAAAGTAATGAACTTAATTGACGCTTTTAAAATAAAAAATAAAGATATAATAACTATTGTGGGAGCAGGGGGAAAAACATCTTTGATGTTCTCTGCTTCCTCTTTACTTAGAAAAGATTATAAGGTGTTAGTTACAACAACCACTAATATATATGTTCCCAATGAAAAGTTTTACGACAAGATGATTATGCTAAGTGAAATAAAAGGTGAGAATTATAATAATCTAATAGAAAAAAGTAATAATGGGGTTTATGTAATAGGAAATGAGATAGTAAATAACCTAGAAACAGATAAATCTAAGATAAAAGGTTTAAACCTTGAAGCATTAGATAAAATAATACCTTACTTTGATATAGTAATAATAGAGGGTGATGGTTCAAAGGAAAAACCACTTAAAGGATGGAAAAATTTGGAGCCTGTTGTTTATAATAAAACTACTAAGACTATAGGAGTAGTAGACATTAAGTCTATAGGATTAAATATTAATGAAGATAACATTCATAGACTAGATGAATTTTTAAAGGTTATAAATGATGAAGAAGAAAAAAAAGTAAAAGTAAAACATCTAAAGAATGTTATTTTAAATAAAAATGGATTATTTAAATCATCTGAAGGAGAGAAAATTTTATTTATTAATAAGACAGAAAATATAAAAGATAAAAAAAATGCTGTCTTACTTATAAATAAAGTTAAAGATGAAAATTTATCCTATATTAATAAGTTTATATATGGAAGCATTACAAAAAATGAATTTTTAAGTTAATAGTAATGAAACTATTTAATGTAATGAAACTATTTAATGTAATGTAAGGTATTTATGAGAGTATCATATTATAAAAATGTTAAAAAATCATAAAATATTGTATAAATATGGTAAATATATTCAAATATATAGTAGTATAAAATTAGAAGCTTGTGTTTAGGAGAATTATAAAATGAAGAATAAAGTAAGTAATAATAATATAGCTACTAAAGATTTGAACAGTTCACAAAATTATGACAAAGATAAGAATCTGTATTTTGCATATTATATAGCAGGAGTAATAATATTGGCAGTGTTTTTAAATTTAGCTGTAAAAATTGAAAGTACAGATGAGTATTACGAAAAATATTATGTACTAGAAGAGTATATGAATAATTACGGAGATATAAACAATAACCAATACGCAGATAATAACGAAGACATGGACAATAATGAAGATGTAGATAATAACGAAGACATGGACAATAATGAAGATGTAGATAATAGTGATGAAAATAATGAGTATATAAATGAAGATGATAATTCTCATACTGATATTTATATGAATGAAGAATATTAAAATATTTTTAATGAATTAACAAAAAGGATGATAAACTTGATTTCAGCAATAATTATGGCTTCAGGGTTTTCAAAACGTATGGGTCAAAACAAACTTCTTATGAAGTACAATAATAAGTTTTTAATTGAGTACACTTTAAATATTATATCAGAATGTAATTTTAAGCAGAAAATATTAGTTACTCAATATGATGAAATAAAAGAATTTGGAGAAAAATTAAATTATAAGGTAATAAGTAATATATTTCCTAATAAAGGTCAAAGTGAATCTATAAAATTAGGAGTAAAAAACTGTGATTATTGCCAAGGATATATGTTCTTTGTTGGAGATCAACCTCTTATAAATAAAAAGGATATAGAAAAGCTAATAAAAGTTTTCAAAGAAGATACAGATTATATTGTTATACCAAAGTATAAAGATAAGAGTGGAAATCCAGTTATATATCCAACTATATATAAAGAACAGTTGTTAAATTTAAAAGGGGATAAAGGTGGTAAAAGTATCATAAAATCTTCAAACAAAATAAAATATGTTAATGTTAGGGAAAATACTCTATTTGATATAGATAATATAGATGATTTTAATAATCTTTTAAGAAGAAGGGCAGAAAATGAAAAAGGACATAATAGTAATTAGGGGTGGTGGAGACATAGCCACAGGAACAATACACAAGCTTCATAGATGTGGATTTAAAGTAGTAATTCTAGAAATAGAAAACCCATCTGCCATAAGAAGATCAGTGTGTTTTAGTGAAGCCGTATACGAGAATAAAATTGTGGTGGAAAATGTTGTATGTGAAAAAGCAAATAATTTGGAGGAATTATACTCTATTTTAGATAGAAATAATATTCCTGTGATTATAGATCCATCTGGAAAATATATTGAAAAATTGAAACCATTGGCATTAGTAGATGCCATATTAGCAAAGAAAAACCTGGGTACAAAAAAGGATATGGCACCAATAACTATAGGATTAGGGCCAGGATTCTGTGCAGGAGAAGATGTGAACATAGTAATAGAAACTATGAGAGGTCATGACTTAGGCAGAATAATAGAAAAAGGATATGCCATTGCCAACACAGGGATACCTGGGTCTGTAAAAGGAGTAAGTAAAGACAGAGTAATATATTCCCCATCAGCAGGGATAATATCAAATATGAAAGAAATTGGTGACATAGTAAAAAAAGGAGAAGTTATAGCTATAATAAGTAATACTAAAAATGAAACTTTAACTGAGGTAAAAACTACCATAGATGGAGTTTTGAGAGGTATAATTAGAGATAAAAGCAAGATAAAAGAAAGATTAAAAATAGCTGATATTGATCCACGAATAGAAGAAATAAAAAATTCTCACACTATATCTGATAAAGCTAGGACAATAGCTGGCGGAGTGTTAGAAGCTATATTATATAGTAGCCAAACACATGAGGTTAGATAAATGGTTGAAATTTTATTGAAAGAAATATACAATGAAGTGAAAAAAGGATACAAAGTGACCTTTGAAATAGATAGGGGGCTCAGTATGGTTCGTCTGTCCCATGAAATCCACGAAAACACATTGATAATTATGTCAATGTGTTTTTTTATTCAGTTAAATATAGATAATTAGAATAAACATTAAAAACAATAATATGTAATCTATAGATAATGCATTTCCATAGTAAGATAAAGCAAAACTAAGAAATAGATATAATTTAACCGATAAAATTAAAACATGAAAAATCGGATAATGATAGATACTAACTGATAAAATTAAATATGAAAGGTGGTAGTTATATGGATACACTAAAATGTATGAATGATGCATTAGATTATATTGAAAAAAATATAGAAAATGAAATAAATTATAGAGAAATAGCTAAAATAGCATGTTGTTCTGAATACCATTTTAAGAGAATGTTTTCTTTTATAGCAGGTATAGGTATATCTGAATATATAAGGCGTAGAAGACTGACTTTAGCAGCTTTTGACTTAAGAAATAGTGATGTTAGAATCATTGATATTGCTGTAAAGTATGGTTATAATTCAGCTGATTCTTTTGCTAGAGCATTTAATATCATTCATGGAATTATGCCTTCAGAAGCAAGAAATTCTAAATACATGTTAAAAGCATATCCTAAAATGACTTTTCAAATATCTATAAGTGGAGGTTGTGAAATGAATTATCGTATTGTAGAAAAGGAAGCATTTAAAATTGTAGGGTTGAAGAAAAGAGTGCCTATTATTTTTGAAGGTGTGAACCATGAAATTGCTGAAATGTGGCAGTCTTTAACTCCAGAAAAAATAATGGAGTTAAAATCACTTTCAAATATAGAACCTATGGGCATGTTAAGTGCCTCTGTAAATTTCTCTGAAACGAGAATGGATGAACAAGGTGAATTAGATCATTATATTGGAGTAGCTACAACTAATAAATTTGTAAATCAGTTTGAGATACTTGAAGTAAATCCAGGTACATGGGCTGTTTTTGAAGCTGTAGGTGAGTTTCCCAAAACTCTTCAAAATGTATGGGGAAGAATATATTCAGAATGGTTTCCGTCATCTAACTATGAAGTAGCACCGGGACCTGAAATTTTATGGAATGAGAGCAAAGATACTACATCACCAACGTTTAAAAGTGAGATTTGGATTCCTATAGTTAAAATATAAGTAAATTGCTAAAATAGTGGGCATAAATATTCTCTATAATTGAAATCCACAAAAAGATATTGGCAAAAGTCAATATCTTTTTTGTTTTACAAAGAAAGATCGCTTAAAAGTTTAACTGGAATTTGAACTTGTGTAACGTACTCATCTTCTAGAGAAGTCTCGTAAACATCTATTTTATAAATCTCTATAGGATCACCTAAAATAGTATATTTATTGATCTCGATAAATTTATAAAGCATTTCAAAAACTTGTTCATACTGGTTATAATCACCTTTGTAAGTATATGTAACATAGTATCCTTCATCTAGAACAAAGTTATAATCAGAAGCGTCATCGTCTAATAAACAAAATGTATGTTTGTAATAATTATAAATGCCATTGGCAATACTTTTAGAATCAAAAACAGCTCCAAAGTTGCTATTGCCTAAAACATAAAACTTATCTTCAAATTTATCCCTTAATTTTTGAATTAAATAATCATTATTTTCTGCAAATGACTCGTTTGAACCTACTGTAAGTGATTTTCTTTTGTTCATATATAAAAGTTCAATTCTATTAAAAGTAGTATGTTCTATACATTTATCTATAGAGGACAATCTTTTGCTTAAAGGGTCTTTGTGAGAATTTAAAACTTCTACTTTCTTTTCTATTAATTCAATTTCTTCAGAAAGCATTTTTCTAGTAGTTTGAATATTTCTATTTTCAATATATTCTTTGATTCTTTGCATAGAAAAATCTAGAGTTCTAAGCTCACGAATAAGATTTAAATTGCATATATCTTTGATTGTGTACATTCTATAGGAATTGGTATCTCTAGTAGGATTTAAAAGACCTAATTTTTCGTAGTATTTTATTGAATCTCTACCTAATTTATATATTTTTGAAAGTTCACCAGTTTTATAATATTTTCTTTTCAAAAAATCACCTCAAAAAAATAAAAATATTTATTGACATGTGTATTATACCACAGTTTATAGTTTTTATGGTGGAAGGAGATGGATAATATGGGAAATTCAATAAGTTTAAAATCGCAATTTAAAAAGTATGTAATACCTTCAGTAGCAGCAATGTGGGTATTTTCATTATATTCAATGGTAGACGGGATATTTGTAAGTGAAGGAGTCGGTAGCGATGCTCTTGCAGCAGTAAATATATCTACACCATACATTAATATGTTATTTGCAATATCCATTTTATTTGCAACAGGGGCAAGTACTGTAGTTGCTATTAAGCTAGGAAGTTCAGAAAATAAAAAAGCAAATGAGTATTTTACATTAAATTTAGTTGTAATGGTAATATTAGCAACAATTATAATGTTAGTCAGTTTATTAAATTTAGAAAAAATAGCAGTATTCTTAGGTGCAACTAATTCAACAATAGTTTATGTTAAAGATTATGTGGGGACAATAATGCTGTTTGTTTTATTTTACTTAGCTTCATACTACTTAGAAGTGTTAATAAAAAGTGATGGTTACCCTCACATTGCAACAATAGGTGTAATAATATCTGCCATAACTAATATAGTGTTGGATTATATATTTGTAATGAAGCTAGGATATGGAGTTAAAGGAGCTGCATTTGCAACAGGAATAGCAAGAGTATTTTCATTCTCATTTTTCTTTATACATTTTTTAAGAAAAAGAGGTAAGCTTAAATTTACGAAATTCCGTTTTGATTTTACTGTTATTAAAAAAGTACTATTTATAGGTATTCCAGATTCTACAACAGAATTAAGTGTGGCTGTCGTAATTCTAATTTTTAATCAAAGTATATTAAGAGTAATTGGTGAAAATGCATTAGTAAGTTATAGTGTAGTTTGCTATATAAACACATTGGTACTAACAACTATGATGGGAATAGCACAAGGAATACAACCTATTTGTAGTTATTATTATGGTAAAAAAGATAAAGATTCTGTACTTTCAATATTAAAAATGGGATTAAAAACAATAAAAATTTCATCAATAGTATCGTTTTTAATAGTCTTTGTATTTGCAAAGCAATTAGTATCATTATTTCTTAACAATGTGGATGAAGGATTGTTTAATTATACAGTAAATGTTTTAAGGTTATTTTCTCCAGCATTTTTAATAATGGGATGTAATGTAATAACCTCAGGGTTTTGTGTGGCTGTAGATATGCCAGTTCAAGCAGGAATAGTTTCTTTAGGTAGAGGAGTAGTTGTAATAACAATTACTTTAATAGTAATGATTCATGTATTTGGTGGATTTGGTATATGGATTTCAACTCTTGTATCAGAGCTTATTGTACTTGTAATTTCTAAAAATGTACTTAAGAAGAGTAAAGAAAGTTTAGAATATGAATATATCGAAGCAGTATGAAAGAGATAAGTTATCAAAAATACGTACAATAAATATTTATTCGACATAAATATTTGTGATATAATGATAAATGTATAAAACATTAAAAGATATTAGTATAATCTAATTAAATATACGAAAAATAGACATGATTTAGGAGAGCAGAGTATGAAACAAATAAGAATAGAAGATGCTATAGGTTGTATTTTATCTCATGATGTTACAAAAATAGTACCTGGAGAATTTAAAGGAAGATTATTTAAAAAAGGCCATGTAATTAAAAAGGAAGACATACCTAAACTTTTAGATATAGGAAAAGAGCATATATATGTTTGGGAACCAAAAGAAGATGAGCTTCATGAAAATGATGCAGCAACAAGAATAAAAGATTTAGTTTTGGGTGAAGGATGTTATATATCAGAAGAAATAAAAGAAGGTAAGATAGATTTCTTTTCTGTGAAACAAGGGGTATTAAAAGTAAATAAGAACTTACTTCTAAAGTTAAATATGTTAGGTGAAATAATAGTATCTACAATGCATAACAATACTCCAGTTAAACCGGATGAAAAAATAGGATCAACTAGAATTATTCCTTTAATTATAAATGAAGAAAAAATAATAGAAGCTGAAAAATTAATAAAAGAAAAAATAATAAGTGTAAAAGAAATAAAGCCTAAGAAGGCAGTTCTTATAACTACAGGAAATGAGATTTATAAAGGTAGAATAAAAGATGCTTTTTTACCTGTAATGAAAGAAAAGTTAGAATATTATGGAGCAGAGATTGTAAAACAAGTTATTTTACCTGATGATAAAGAAATGATAAAATCAAATATTTTAAAAGCAATAGAGGAAGAAAAAGCCGACATGATAATATGCACTGGCGGAATGTCAGTTGATCCTGATGATGTCACACCTACAGCTATAAAAGATTGTAATGGAGCAATAGTAACTTATGGAGCACCAGTACTTCCAGGAGCTATGTTTTTACTAGCATATTATAAAGATACACCAATTCTTGGAGTTCCAAGCTGTGCAATGTATTCCAAAAGAACCATATTTGATTTAGTATTACCTAGAGTTTTAGCAGAGGAAAAATTATCTTTTGAAGATATAGCAGCATACGGAAATGGTGGAATGTGTTTAAATTGTGGAGTTTGTACTTTTCCTCATTGCTCATTTGGCAAATAGGACATTTACTAAAATACTTAATATTGTCAAAACTATAAAGTAAATTAAAATATTGGAGTGAAAACCATGTGTAAAGTTGTTAAAAGAGGACATTTTCCCAGTGATGAAAAAGAATTTAAAGGTAAACATCTTGATAAATTATATAAGGCTGGACAGGATTTATATTATTTATTAAATCAAGGATATAACATAAAAGGTGCATCGGTTTTTGTGGGTAATCACTACTTATTGTCAGAGAGGCAACGATTAGCTTTATCAAGAGCAATTTCTTCTGAGAAAAATATAAAGATTAGAAAAGACAAAGAAATTAAACATAATCTGGAAAATAGTATTGTCAATATTGATGGATTTAATACTATAATAACATTGGAAGTAGCCTTATCTAATTCACTATTAATTAAGTGCATGGATGAAACGATTAGAGATTTAGCAGGACTTAGAGGAACATATCGTATTATAGATAAAACAGAATTATCAATTATGAAAATAGGAGAAACTTTAGAGAAACATAAAATTAAAAAGGCTAATTTTTTCTTAGATGCGCCTGTTTCTAACTCAGGAAATTTAAAGAAAAAAATAGAAGAACTATTGAAAAATTTTACTTTTGAAGTAGAAGTGATGAATATTAATAATGTGGATTCGACTTTGGAAATATTGGACCATGTTATCAGTAGTGACGCTATTATCTTAGATAAATGCAAAAGTTGGATTAATTTAAATAGTGAAATACTAGATAATAAGATTGAAAATAATTTCTGTATTCATTTTAATTTATAAAATATAAGAGTTGTATCTTAAATAAAAAAAGAAAGAAAAGTAATTTTCATTGCAAAAAAGACCATTTGTTGTTTAAAGAGTATATGTTACTTTAAACAACAAATGGCTTTGTATTTTTAAGCTAAAGCTTTTACTTCTTTATAGCAATCTAAATCAGTATAAAGCTCACTTGTATATGGATTTCTCTTAGTTTTTCTAGATTTGTAGACCATATAAACAAATACTGCTATATTAGCAAGTAAAGAAATTAAACTTACTATAAATAATGCAGTTGTATTTTGTGATGCTTTAACTGCAAATTCTGATTGGTCTATAAATGATGGTACAGTCATAGCAAACATTACCCAAAATGCAAGTGTATGAGCACGGTGTTGCAACCAAGCACCTTTTCCAAATATAAATGCACATACAGTAGGTGCAAATAATAAAGCTATACCACAATACCAAGCATGATATCCTAAACAGTTGTATGTATAAGCAAAATTCCATAGATCATAAGCGATAATCCAGAACCAACACATGTCTGGCCATAACATATCTTTGCTTTTTTTCTTGCTAATACAAATTCCAAGCCAACCAGTGATAGTAATAATATTTAAAATACCTGCTATACCATTCATATAATTCCAAGCACCACTAGTTACCATCATGCCTTCAAAAACTTGTGAATTATAACCTAACCCACCAATTTGGAAATCGCGTATAACGGCTTCCATAATGTTAATTGCAAGGATTAAAGGTGGGAAATATAAAACCCATTTATGATTAATTGCACCTTTAACATAGCGAATTAACCAAAATCCCATACATCCAGCTAAAGCTGAATAAACCTTTGCAAAGTGAAACCATGTTCCAACACTTGTACCTTTTGTAGTTTTAGGCCATACGAAAACTGTTAAAATTATAGGTAAAATTAAAAAACATGAAAATCCTGCCCACTTCCAACGACGACTGAATTCATTAAGTAGCATAAGTACTGCGAATACTAATAACAACATTAGCCAATTACTTATTGGCTGAGCTTCAAATAAAAACATCTTACTGTCCCCCAATATTTAAAAATGATTTAATTTTATGAGTCATAAAATTATTATAATATTAGCACCACTAAATTATAAAAAACAAGTGCAAAAATATAATCTGATAATTCTGACAAAACAAAAATTAACCTTAAAATATTGGAAAATTAACAAAATAATGTTAAAATTTTGTCTAAAAAAATATGAAAATAAAACAAAAAAAGTCGTCTTATTGACGAACTTTTTCATCAGATTTTTTTTGCTTAAAATTTGAAAGTACTAAATTTAAGTCAAATTCTATTCTAGATTTAAGATCATAGCTACCTTGATGAAGACACCAGTCAAATATAGCACCTCTAGCGATTCTCATTATTATCATAGTTAAATCTGAAGAAGAAATAGTATTATCTAATTCTCCATTTTTCAATGAATCTTCAACAATAGATTTAACCTTTAATGCAATATGACGATCAGGTTTAGTAGAGTACTTTCCCTCAATGGAAAGTAAGTTTTTATATATTTCACCTACAAATATCCATCCAAGTTCCTCCATCATTTTAGCACCTTCACATAGTAGAAATAGCAATTTATCTAGGTTAGAAGAAAAATCTCTTGCTTCAAATCTATCCATCACTAGAATATCTACTTGCTCATAAGATGTATTAATTATTTCCATCTTTGACTTGAAATGATGATAAAAAGCTCCTGTTGAGATTTCTGCAGCTTGGCAAATATCTTGAATTTTTACACTTTCAAACCCTTTTAACTTAAAAAGTTCAGTGGCTACTTGTGTAATTCTAATTTTAGTGGCAATAGCTTGCCTTTGTCTATCCGTTAATTTTTCCATGTAAAATACCTCTTTATAAAACTGCTAGTTAATGCAGTAAGTTATATGATTATTTAGTATAGCATAAAAAAGCAAATATATAATTTATTTGTGGTAAAAAATAGATAAAAATCTTAAGAGGATGTTTACAAAATATGGAAACGTGTGATATATTTTAATTACAGAATAAGATTCGGTGAATTTAGTTCTGCATGAAATGATGTTATAAAATTAACAAATTACTAAGGGGAGAGTTATGGATAAATACAAAGTAATCGAGATAAAGGAAAACGTTTTCGGGAATAACGATAAACAAGCAGATTTACTTAGAGTAGACCTAAAAAAAGATAGTACTTTTTTATTGAATTTAATGTCTTCTCCAGGTTCAGGTAAGACTACTACAGTTCTAAGAACTATTGAATCTTTAAAAGATGAAATGAGAATAGGAGTTATGGAAGCAGATATAGATTCTGATGTGGATGCTGCAACTGTATCAAAGACAGGAGCAAAAGTAATACAGTTACATACAGGAGGCATGTGCCATCTTGATGCAGACATGACAAAACAAGGTTTAGTAGAACTGGGGACTGAAGATATAGATTTCGTAATATTGGAAAATGTGGGTAATTTAGTATGTCCAGCAGAATTTGATACGGGTTCTTCAAAAAATGCCATGATACTTAGCGTACCAGAAGGACATGATAAACCTTTAAAATATCCTTTAATGTTTTCCATTGTTGATATAGTTTTAATAAATAAAATTGATGCTATAGAATATTTTGATTTTGATTTAGATTTAGTAAAAGAATATATTAAAAATTTAAATCCAAATATAAAAGTTATACCAATATCAGCAAAAACTGGTGAAGGAATGGATGAATGGGTTGATTGGGTAAGACAAGAAGTAAAAGAGTGGAATAATTAATTTATAGTATAAAAATTTAGAGGGGGATTATTATGGCAGTAAAAGAAAAGGTTCTTCAATTTGCAAATCAAGTAAGTGGAAAGAAACCAGGATCTAGAGGGTATTTTGGTGTAGATGATGCACGTTATAGAGTTTTAGAACCAGTTGTAACAGATGAAATGGCAGAAGTTTTACTTTGTATGAAAATCAGGCAAAAGACAACGGTAGAAAAGGTGGCACCTTTATGTGGTAAAAGTGTTGAAAGATGTAGTGAACTTTTATTTGAATTAGCAGAAATAGGTGTAGTATTTGTTAATGAAATTGATGGTATTGATACTTTCTGGTATGAAACATGGGTACCAGGAATTATGGAAATGATGGTTAATAATAAGGAACAAGTAAAAAAGTATCCTCAAATTCCAAAGGCATTTCATGATTATGGAATAGAAAATGGACCAAGATCTACAGGAAGTTTTCCTCCTGGTGTAGGACTTATGCGTGTTATTCCAATAGAAACTGCCATAGATGGTGAAACAAGAAGAGCGTCTTATGAAGAAATATCAAAATATCTAAATGATAGTGATAAATTCTCAGTATCAGATTGTTCATGTCGTACTGCAAGAGAAAGTATGGGAGAAGGATGTGGTCATCTAAAAGAAGATATGTGTATTCAATTAGGTCATGCAGCTGAATACTACATAAGAACAGGACGAGGTAGAGAAATAACTAGAGGAGAAGCTTTTGAAATAATAAAAAGAGCAGAAGAAAATGGCTTAATGCATCAGATACCAAACTTAGATGGATCAGGAAAAACTCATGCCATATGTAACTGTTGTGGATGTTCTTGTTTAGCATTAAGAGGAGCAAGTATGTTTGCCAATTCTGATATGGTACGCTCTAATTATGTATCAAATGTAGATAAAGACAAATGTGTTGCTTGTGGTGAATGTGTAGTAAATTGTCCAACAAATGCTTTGAAACTTGGACAAAAGCTATGCTCTAGCAAACCTATTGTAGATAAAATAGAAAGAAAAGAAACGCCAAGAAATACTAAGTGGGGACCAGAAAAATGGAATGAAGATTATAGAACTAATAGAGAGGATGTAGTAGAAAGTGGAACAAGTCCATGTAAAACTGCATGTCCTGCTCATATAGCTGTTCAAGGATACATAAAACTTGCTTCACAAGGAAGATACAAAGAAGCTTTAGAACTTATAAAAAAAGAAAATCCATTCCCTGCAATATGTGGACGTATTTGTCCTAGAAAGTGTGAATCAGCATGTACAAGAGGGGATATAGATTCACCACTTGCTATAGACGAAATTAAAAAGTTTATAGCTGAACAAGATTTAAAAGAAGAGCATAGATTTGTTCCTAAAAAGAGACATGATTATGGTAAAAAGATTGCAATTATAGGTGGCGGTCCAGCTGGACTTTCATGTGCTTATTACTTAGCTATAGACGGATATAAAGTAACAGTATTTGAAAAACAAAAGGCTCTTGGAGGTATGTTAACTCTAGGAATTCCTTCTTTCAGATTGGAAAAAGAAGTAGTTAATGCAGAGATAGAAATACTAAGACAAATGGGCGTAGAGTTTAAAACAGGGGTAGAAGTAGGTAAGGACATTACTTTAGATAAATTAAGAAAAGAAGGATATAAAGCTTTCTACGTGGCAATAGGGGCACAAGCTGGTAGAAGATTAAATATAGAAGGTGAAGACGCAAAAGGGGTTATTCCAGGGGTAGAATTTGTACGTGATGTTAATTTAGGAAATGATGTAAAACTTAATGGAAAAGTAGTAGTTATTGGTGGAGGAAACGTTGCTATAGACGTGGCAAGAAATGCTGTAAGAGTAGGGGCAGGCAGTGTAGAAATGTTCTGTTTAGAAAGTCGTGAACAAATGCCAGCTTTAGAGGAAGAAATTGAAGAGGCATTGGAAGAAGATATAGTAATAAATAACTCTTACGGACCAAGTAGAGTAATTACAAAAAACGGAAAAGTAGTAGGGGTAGAATTTAAGAAATGTATTTCTGTATTTGATGAGAATGGAAGATTCTCTCCAAAATTTGATCAAGCTGATGTAAAAGTAGTAGATGCAGACTATGTTTTAATTTCAGTAGGTCAAAGTATAGACTGGGGTAATTTATTAGAAGGTAGCAAAGTAGAGTTAAATCCTAACAATACAATTAAAGCTGATTCATTTACTTATCAAACTAATGAACCAGATATATTTGCTGGTGGAGATTCATATACTGGTCCAAGATTTGCAATTGATGCCATAGCAGCGGGTAAACAAGGAGCTATTTCAATTCACCGTTTTGTTCAACCAGGACAAAGTTTAGTAAATGGACGTGACAGAAGAGATTATCATGAATTTGATAAAGAAAGTTTACAATTAGAAGGATATGACATTACACCAAGACAAAAAGCTGAGCATAAAACAGATATAAAAGCAAAAGAATCTTTCAAAGATATTCGTCTTACTTTTACAGAAGAACAAGTGAAAAAAGAAACAGAAAGATGTTTAGGTTGTGGAGCAACTGTTGTAGATGAATATATGTGTGTAGGATGTGGTCAATGTACTACTAAATGTAAGTTTGATGCCATATCTTTAGTTAGAAAATATGACGCAGAAGGCTTGGCTTACGAAGATGTTAAACCAGCAGTAGTTAAAACAACTATAAAACGTCAAGGTAGAATTGTAGCTAAAAAAGTTAAGGATATATTTGTAAAATAAAACAATAGATAGAGGTACTGAGTAGGGGGTTATGAGGATTTTGTATGAGCAAATGATATTTCAGGAATGGGCGATATTACTATTTGTATTATTAGCACTTATGGCTTTCAATGAATTTGAAAGATCAACAAAATGTGCATTAACTCTTCCATCAATTATTTTACCAGTGAATATATTAGAAGGTTCAGTTAGAGATTTTCTTAATATTTTAAAGATGAAATTTACAGAGAGACAAATGCTTATGGACAAGTAGTGTTTGAAAATAAGTAGATAGACAATGAGAGTAGGTGAAAAATTTGCATGAACTAGGAGTAGTAATAGAAGTTGTTAAAACTGTAGAAAAAGTTGCGGTGGAAAATGACTTGGCTAAAATAGAAAGATTAGTATTGCAAATTGGAGAATTATCATCAATGATTCCTAAATATATAGAAGCTTGTTATCCAGCAGCAATAGAAAATACAATATTACAAGACACTAAGCTAGAAATAGAAATAATGCCTGGAAATGGTATGTGTAAAAGTTGTAATAAAGTATTTAATATAAAAGAAAACAAGGGAGTATGCCCACATTGTAACAGCAAAGCTTGGGACTTACTTAGTGGAAAAGAGTTTATAATTAAAGAAATAGTAGCATACTAAATAAAATGTAGTTACTAAGTATAATAAAATGGACCCTTTGTCAAGGACACTAGAAAAAACGACTGGCTAAGCCGTCATTAAAAGTTGACTTCTATACTTATTAGGAGTCAGCTTTTTTAAATTCCATTGACATCTATAATTATTGTAATAATCCATATAATTATCTACCATAAATTGTAATTCTTCTAATGTATTGCAACTTTTATAGTCTATTTCATCTTTCATATGACCAAAGAATGATTCTTGAGGAGCATTATCCCAACAATTGCCTTTTCTAGACATAGATTGTCCTAAATTGTATTTTTTAAGAAGTTTTTGAAAAATAGGACTTGTATAATGGGCGCCTTGATCAGAATGAACAAAAGCATCTTTATGTAATTTGAATGATTTTAAGTTAATTAAATTATCTATAGTTTTAGTTACGATATCTATAGCTAAACTATTTGATAAATTATAGGCTAATATTTCATTAGTTGAAGAATCCTTTATTGTTGATAAATATGCCATTTTACAACTGCCGTAAGGCATATATGTTATATCTGTTAATAAAACTTTCCCCGGAATTTTTTGTTTAAACTTTCTATTTAGCATGTTCGGAACAACTCGATGTTCCTGAGTAGCCTTCATCATACGTTTTTTTGTATTAGCTTTACGTATCGGGCAAATAATATTATACTTCCTCATTATTCTTTGAATTTTCTTTCTGTTCATTTTTATTCCAAATTCATTTTCTAATGTCATCTTTATAGACCTAGAGCCTCTTTTATATCCACGGTGATTAAATGCTTTTAATATAATATCTCTTGATTTTATATCTCTATCTTCTTTTATATCCCTATAATCTTTTGTTTTAAGGAACCTATAATAACCAGAAGTAGATACATTAGCTATCTTACACAAATGCCTTACCATTCCAGTTAAATTAAAATTATAAATCAAACCTTTTATCAGTCCAAATATTTTAGATGCTTGTAATTTACCTTTTTTCACCTGCCTTTCGCTCCATTCTAACTTTTTTATGAATTCAAGCTCCGCTTTTAGATATTCTATCTCAGCATCTTTTTTAGCTAAATTTTCTTCCATTGTTAACTCTCGATTAATAGGTCTTCCAGAATTTAATGATCTTTTATCTTCTAATCCAGTCACACCTCCACTTTTAAACATTTTTCTCCATCTATAGCTAGCCTGTTTAACACGAGCAATACCAAGTATTTCTATATCAAAACCAGCACCTTCAAATATTTGCCTTATATTTTTTCCTCTCTCATACTCACCTATAAATAATAGTTTAAACTCATCAGTATATGTAATTGCATTTTCACTTACGCTTTTGACATACTTATTTTCAGATAATTTATTAATCTCTTCTTTAGAAAATAGTTTTTTGTTCATAATTAGTCAACTCCTTAATGAATATTTTACACAAAAATAAACCCTATACAAGTAAACACTTTTTCTAGTATCCACTTTATAGGGTCCATTTTATAAAAACTTAGTAACTACATTTTTTATTGTATAAGTTTTGGTTGGGGAAAAAATATAGTATAGATAAGAAGCTCTTTAAAATTAGGTTTAATAAAAATTTATCTCCATGGAAATAATATAAAATAAAATTATATAAAGTGAGAGGATGATATATATGAATACAACAGTAATAGTAGCAAATCCATCTACAGATTCTTTTAGTAAAAGTATTATGGAGAAAGTGTTAAATACTTTAAAGGAAAAAAATAAATCTTATGAAATAATAGATTTATATAATGATGATTTCAATCCAATAATGAGTGAAGAAGATGTTAAGCTTTATACAAAAGGTGAAACTAAAGATGAGTTGGTAAAGAAATACCAAAAATCATTAAAAGAAACTAATCAGCTAGTATGTATATTTCCTATATGGTGGAATAGTTGTCCAGCTATTCTTAAAGGATTTTTTGATAGAGTATTTCTAAAAGAGTTTGCATTTACAGAAAAAGATAAAAGGTCTGTAGGACTTTTAACTAATATAACATCAGGATTAGTTATAACTACTTCAGAAACAGAAACAGATTATATGGTAAAAGAGTTAGGAAATCCCATAGAATCAACATTTGTGAAAGGAATACTAAATGTATCAGGCATTACTAATGTTAAATGGATAAATGAAAATTTAGCTGATAATAATGAGGAAAGTGAAAATAAATTTCTAGATAGTATTGTAAACTATGTATAGATTTATTTTACATAAATTCAAAAAGAAAAATGGTAATATAAGGTAAATGATTTAGTCATTGATAAAAGTCAATGGCTTTTTTATTATGGGGTTTAGGTTGTGTCCAAATTGGCAAGTTAAGTTATTGTAATGACTTGACTATGATACCCATGATGGACCAAGTTAAAATAGAAAAGTAGATATTTTACTTCTTGATAAAAAATATGAAAAAATAGAAGAATAAAGTTTGTACAGATATACAGATTTTATTGTTTTTGTCGTATATAAAATATAGTAATAATAAAAATATTTTATATGAAAATTAGGGGAGAAGTAAAATGAAAAGTATAAAAACTAAAATTATTTCTAGTGTATTAGTGATGTTTATTCTTTCGTTATTATTAGTAGTAGGAATGGGAATTAGCAAAAGTTCATCAACTATTGAGCAAGTGGTAGGATATGAATATTCTGAAAAAATAGAAGGTAGCAACAAGATGTTACAATTATACTTAAAAGAGGAATTTGGAAATATAAAAAATATCAATGGTAAGTTAGTTGATGCTAATGGTAAATCAATAGAAGGTAATTATGAATATATTGATAAATTTTCTGAAAGTATGAATTTAGTTGCAACCGTTTTCACTAAAAGTGATAGTACATATACGAGAATACTATCAACTGTAAAAGATGAACAAGGTCAAAGAGCTGTTGGAACAACCTTAGATCAGGCAGGAGAAGCATACAAAGCATTATCAAAAGGTGAATCTTATTTCGGAGAAGCAGAAATACAAGGTAAAAAATATTTAACAGGTTATGTTCCAATGCATGATGATAGTAACAATATAATAGGTGCTTACTTCTGTGGAGTTCCTATGGATACAGTACATGGGTTAATAAGTGATGGTAATAAAAAAACAATCATTGGAGTAGCAAGTGTAGCAGTATTAGTATTAATCTTTGTAGCTGGTATAATCTATATTATTGCTGGTTCAATAACTAAACCAATAAAAAAAATAACTGAGGTAGCTCATGATATAGCACAAGGAGATTTTGATGTTGATTTAGAGGTTAATTCAAATGATGAAGCTGGACAACTTGCGGAGGCTTTCAATAAAACTATTGATCAACTTACAAATTATCAAGATTACATAGATGAAATATCTATGGTTTTAGAAAAAATTGCTAGTGGAAATCTAGATATAGAACTTGAAAAAGAATATGTAGGTCAATTTAAAAAATTAGAAACTAATATGAATAAGTTAATATATGAGCTAAACTTTATGGTGTCTCAAATTTCATTAACTTCAGATCAAGTTGCTATAGGTTCGCAGCAAGTATCTGCTGGAGCACAAGAACTTGCTCAAGGAGCTACAGAGCAAGCAAGTTCCGTTCAAGAACTAGCAGCAACAGTAAATGAAATTTCAAATCAAATAAATGACACAGCTCAAAATGCACAAAGAGCACAAGAAGTTTCCAGCGAAGCAACTGCAGCTACAACTAAAGGACAGCAACAAATGAATGAAATGATTACAGCTATGAATGACATAAGTAATGCTTCAAATGAAATTGGTAAAATAATAAAAAATATTGATGATATAGCTTTTCAAACTAATATATTAGCTTTAAATGCAGCAGTTGAAGCAGCAAGAGCAGGAGAAGCTGGTAAAGGATTTGCAGTTGTTGCAGATGAAGTTCGTAATCTAGCAGGAAAATCTGCAGAAAGTGCAAAAAATACTGCAATGTTAATTGAAACTGCTCTTAATTCAATAGAAAATGGAAGAAATATTGTAGATGAAACAGCAAAATCATTAGAACTAGTGGTAAATAGCTCTAATCGAACTGCTCAGGTAATACAAAATATTGCAGATGCAAATAATCAGCAAGCAGTAGCCATAGCACAGGTAAACATAGGTGTAGATCAGATATCAGACGTAGTACAATGCAATAGTGCAACAGCGGAAGAAAGTGCTGCATCCAGTGAAGAATTATCAGCACAAGCTCAAGTACTAAAAGATACAGTTAGTAAGTTTAAGATTAAAGAAGAATTTGCAAAAGGTGAGATTTAGGATTAAGTTGAGCCGGGACACCTACCTTACCAAAACCTTCTGAAGATAGGGTTATAGACCATATATATGATATAAAAAGCATACCCTAAAGGTGTGCTTTTTTAATTTAAATAGAGTTTGGAAGAAGTTCAGCCAAAATAAAAAATATATTTACAATTAAAAATAGATGTAATCAAGATGGCTCTATCGCTTAAATAGTGGACGGGTCATTTTTTATTTAAAATAAGTAATTTATTAATATATAAATCTCATATATTATTATAAAAAATCATTAATAGTTACATAATGTAAAATAAGATTATTTGTTTTATACAAAAATTTAGATAATAAATAAAAGGGTGATATAGGTGTCGCATATAAGTTCAAAAAATGGATATAAAAGTTTAGAGGAGAGGCTAAATAGATTTCCACAAGGTGCTCCTCCATCAAAAACTTTGTACAAAATACTAGCTATGTTATTTACAGAAAAAGAAGCGGAATTAGTTGCTCAATTACCAATTAAAGCCTTTAGGGTAAAAACCGCCGCAAATATATGGAGTGTAAGTGAAAGTGAAGCATTAAAAGTCCTTGATACACTTGCTAGTAAAGCAATTTTATTAGATATAGAAGATGATAAGGGAAAGCAATATATACTTCCTCCACCAATGGCTGGATTTATAGAATTTGCTTTGATGAGAACTAGAAATGATATTGACCAAAAACTTTTAGCAGAACTTTATTATCAATATCTAAATGTTGAAGAGGATTTTATAAAAGACTTATTTTATTCAGCAGAAACAAAATTAGGAAGAGTTTTTGTACAAGAAGAAGTATTAAGTAGTGATAATGAAGTTACCATATTAGATTATGAAAGAGCTACTCACATAATAGAAGAAGCTAAGCATATAGCAGTAGGAATGTGTTACTGCAGACATAAAATGAAACATGTGGGTAAAGGTTGTGATGCACCTATGGACATATGTATGACTTTTAATGGAACAGCAAATTCTTTAATAAAATACAACTATGCAAGACGAATAGATGCTTCTGAGTGTAAAGAATTATTACATGAAGCATATGAACACAATTTAGTTCAATGTGGTGAAAATGTAAGAAATGGAGTAAGTTTTATATGTAACTGCTGTGGATGTTGTTGTGAAGCATTATTAGCAGCTAGAAAATTCGGGAATATGCATCCAGTAGCAACAACTAGCTATATACCAAATATTAATTATGATTCTTGTATAGGTTGTGGAAAATGTGCAAATGTATGTCCTATAGGAGCAATAAGTAAGGTGAAGGAAAATGATAAATATATAATTAAAATCGATGAGGAAGTATGTTTAGGATGTGGAATCTGTGCTAGAAATTGTCCCAAAAGTAGCATAATACTTTTGAAAAGAAAAGAAAAAATAATTACTCCTGCAAATTCAGTACATAGAGTAGTTCTTATGGCAATAGAAAAAGGACAATTACAAGAACTTATATTTGATAATAAAGCATTAAGTAGTCACAGAGTAATGGCAGCCATATTATCTGCAATATTAAAATTACCTCCAGCTAAGAGAGCTTTGGCAAATGAACAAATTAAATCAATATACTTAGAACGATTACTAAATATTAAGTAGTAGCTTACTTGTTATGTTTAAATATGAAATTCAGTTTTTTGATAGTACTGCAGGAGCACCAAATTTCAAAGAAGATAATATTGCTTTAATGATAAGTGTTAATATTAATGAAAAAATATATTAAAGTGTGTTGCACTTATGTCAATAAAATAGTTCGAAACGAAGCCATGAAGTTTTTTATCTTCATGTCTTTTTTTGTTTGTAAAAATTCACAATTATAAAAATAAAAATGCTAAGATAATATTACAACGTAAAAAAGGGTGTGATAAAGATGATAAAAGTAAGTGGAAAATACAACTCGGCTAAAATATTTGCTAATAATATTGATGAAAAATCAAGGGAGCAAATAGAAGAGCTTTGTGACCAAGAATTTGTAAAAAATGGAAAAATAAGAATAATGCCAGATGCTCATGCAGGTGCAGGATGCGTTATTGGATTTACTGCTAAGCTTGGTGATATGGTCATACCTAATATAGTAGGTGTGGACATTGGATGTGGAATGTTTACTGTAGAACTAGGGGAAATAGATTTTCCTTTAGATAAGCTAGATAATATTATTAATCAATATGTACCTTCTGGTAAAAATGTTCACGAAGGTAAAAAATATAATTTTACTAAATTACAAGATCTATACTGCTATAGAGAATTAAAACAAAGCAAATGGATAGAAAGAAGTATAGGAACTTTAGGCGGTGGAAACCACTTTATTGAAGTTGATGAAGATAAGAACAAAAATAAATACTTAGTAATACATTCTGGTAGTAGAAATTTAGGAAAACAAGTTGCAGAATACTATCAAAGTTTAGCAATAGAGTTATGTAGCGGCAAAGAAAAGTTTTATGAAGAAAAGGAAGAATTAATAAACACATTTAAGGAACAAGGAAGAAGAAAAGAAATTCAAAATGAATTGAAAAAGTTAATAAAAAAATATGCGGATTTAAAACCGAAATATCCTAAAGACTTATGTTTTTTAAGTGGAAAATATAGAGAAGAATATTTACATGATATGAAAATTTGTCCGGAATACGCTGAAATAAATAGAGAAGTAATGGCAAATATAATTTTAAATAAATTGATAAATAAAAGTGTTGATGATTTTAGTCACTTCCACACAACTCACAATTATATAAATTTTAAAGATAACATAATAAGGAAGGGAAGCATATCATCTTATGAAGGAGAAAAGCTACTTATTCCAATAAACATGAGAGATGGAAGTATACTTGCCACAGGAAAAGGAAATGAAGATTGGAACTTTTCAGCACCTCATGGAGCTGGAAGACTTATGAGTAGAACAGAAGCAAAGGAAAAATTAAATCTTAATGACTTTGAAAACACTATGAAAGATATTTGGACTACTTCTGTATGTGAAGAAACCATAGATGAGGCGCCAATGGCATATAAACCTATAGAGGATATTTTAAAATTTGTAGGTGATACAGTAGATATAATTGATGTAATTAAACCAATATATAATTTCAAATCGAAATAGCAATGTTTTAGGGGGATATTATGTATTCAAAAAAAGAAAATCTTATTACTTTAGCTAAAGGAAGTAAAAAGTTGCCTAATTTTATTTGGGCAACAATTTTGGCTTTTTTATTTATGACTGGAGGGCAAATTATAGGTGGAATTTGTATAATTCCATTGTATATAATCTTAGCATTCTCAGATAGTCTATCATCAAACCTAAAGATATTAGAACTATTTATTGAATTAGGCTCATTTGTATTTATATCACTTCTAGTCTTTACAAGAGTTAAATACATTGAAAAAAGGAGTATTTCAACTCTTGGATTTAGCAAAGATAGTTGGTTAAAAAAATATATTAAAGGTTTCATAATTGGTCTTATTATGATGTCAATTGTAGTTTTAATACTGTACTTATTTGGATGTATTTCAGTGGAAAAAAATCCTAGTCAGCCTATTGGCATGTCTGCAATTGGTGGAGTAATGCTTATATTAATGGGTTGGATTATTCAAGGTGGGACGGAAGAAATAGTAACTAGAGGATGGTTAATGAACGTTTTAGCTGCTAGATATAATAAAGCATTTGCATTAATTCTTTCTTCCACCATATTTGGACTTATGCATTTATTCAATCCTGATGTTAACTACGTTGCAGTAATAAATATTATTTTAGTAGGATTTTTTTATGGTATTTATGTTACAAAAACCAATGATCTTTGGACCGTTTGTGGTATGCATTCAGCATGGAATTTTGCTCAAGGTAATATATTTGGATTTGAAGTTAGTGGACTAAATGTGGGTGTTTCTAGTATTGTTGATTTAAATTTAGTAGGAAGTGATATGATTAGTGGTGGATCCTTTGGACCAGAAGCCGGACTTATAGCTACCTTTGTTTTAATTTCTTCTATAGCTATAGTTCTTATACTTGATAAGAAAGGATATTTTACCAAGTAGGAAAATAGGGGGAAATTCATGTTAATTGGGAAAAACAAAATGAAAAAATATAATTATTTTGATATTTTAGATGTAGAAATTTTAGAAGAATATTTAAGTGAAAAAGCACAAAATGGATGGATGATAAAGAAAATAAGTGCTATGAGTTTGACTTTTGAAAAAATAGAGCCTAGGTTGATAAATTTTTTTGTAGATAATACAAAAAATGAGATGGTAAAGGATCAATATGCTCTAAAATCAGATTATGTAAATTTATATAAAGAAATAAATTTAGGCTATATATGTGGTAATGAAACTTTTCAAATATTTATTAATAATTCAGGCTCTAAAAATTTTCCACGACAAGAATTAAAATTTAGAAATGTATTTAAAGAATATTATTATTTTATATTTGGTTTAATTATGTTAGCGATAAATATATATATAACATCTTTAACCAGATATGGAGTGATAGCTTTACTAACAAGTATGAGCACCATATCTTTTGTTATTTCATTTATATTACTTACAATTTTAAATATTATTTCTTTTATTATTAAGTTTAAAAAATATAAAGTTGTTGTTAAAAATAAGGACTTAGATTTAAATATTAAAAAGAATTTTAAACAAAAATGTTTAATTAAAAAAATAGGAACTTTTGTGACAGCTTTTTTAATTATTGCTGGATTTATTGTAATGATTAGTGATCCTGATTCTTTAGAGAATGTTGCAAAGGATGAGATACCATTATCTTTGGAAGATTTTGACCAAAGTATTACGGGGAAAAGAGAAATTTATAAAAATTATTCTTCGTCACCTTTGGGAACCTATGTGGATTGTTCTGATTATATTTATACACAAAATAAAAAGAAAGCTTATGACGATGAGACAAAAAGTTATTATTATGAGTACGAACAAGACTCTAAAGGAGAACTTTATTATACAGTAGTTAAAAGTAAATATGATAAAATTTTAGACATAGCATTAGAACGTACTTTAAAAGAATATGATGAGTTTGTTAGTGATTATAAAAAAGATGATATAGAAGCAAAAAAATGGGGCGCCAAGGAAGCGTATGTTTCACATATTTCAGAGGAAAAAATAATTGTTTATGATAATGCTATTATTACTTTTAGTATATCACAGGTGAAATACAACAAAGATGATATAGAAATGATTAAGAAAAAACTTTTAAATATTCACTAATTATAGAAAAATATATCTTAAGTTGGACTTATTTTGGATTACGTTATGTTAAACTATCTTATATTGTCCTTATTAAATTTATAAAGAGCCAGTGAATTTTTTATTCACTGGCTTACTTTATTTACTTATTTAATAATGGTATATTTATAAATGTTATATTAAACTTATAAATTAAAACAAACACAATATATTATATATTGATAAAAAAATATGGTAATATTACAAAATTCTACACTAATATGATTGATTATTTAGTATAATTAAATAGCGTGTATAGATGTATTTTTGCATTATATTGTACAATATGTTATGTAAAATAAGAAAAATAATTTGAAATATGGGAAGGATAGAATAATGAGGGAAAACAGAATTAATATAGAGCTTGATAACGATGATGTTGTAATAAAAGTTATGGGTATTGGAGGCGGAGGAAACAACGCAGTCAACAGAATGATAAGTGAAGGAGTAAAAGGAATAGATTTTATTTCTATAAATACAGATAAACAAGCATTAATTTCTTCAATGGCAAACAAGCAAATCCAAATAGGAGAAAAATTAACTAGAGGTTTAGGTGCTGGAGCAAAACCACAAGTGGGTAAAGATGCAGCTAAAGAAAGTAGAACTCAAATAATAAATGAACTTGAAGGTACAGATATAGTATTTGTAACTGCAGGTATGGGTGGAGGAACTGGAACAGGTGCCGCTCCAATAGTTGCAAATATTGCAAAAGAAATGGGAATACTTACAATAGGTGTTGTTACTAAACCTTTTGGATTTGAAGGTAGAGTTAGAAAGAATAATGCTGATGAAGGTATAAAAAATCTTCAAGAAAATGTTGATACATTAATAACTGTACCAAATGATAAGTTGTTACAAATTGTATCGCAAAATACATCAATGATGGATGCATTTTCTATGGCAGACAATGTGTTAAAGCAAGGAATACAATCAATATCTGACTTAATAAAAATGCCAGGACTTATAAATTTAGACTTTGCTGATGTTAGTTCAATAATGAAGGATAAAGGATTAGCTTATATAGGTATAGGTACAGCTAGTGGAGAGAATAGAGCAATTGAAGCTGCTAAAGAAGCAATAGAATCACCTCTTCTTGAAACTGCCATAAGAGGTGCAAAAGGAATATTACTTAATGTTGCCAGTGGAGGAGATTTAACATTATTTGAAGTTAATGATGCATCAAATTTAGTAACAGAGTTATGTGACCCAGAGGCTAATATTATATTTGGTACATCTGTTAGAGAAGATTTAGGTGATGAAATAATGTTAACTGTAATAGCTACAGATTTTTAATTAAATACATATATTAATAAAAAAGCATGTAATTTTTGTGAAATTATATGCTTTTTTATATGAAATTTTGCCAAATATGTGGAACTTATATATGATATGATTATAGAGAGTTTTACTAATTAGAAATTAATAGGGGTGAATAAAGTATGGAAAATATAGGTATAGTCTATTTCTCTGGAACAGGGAACACAAAATTTGTAGCAAAAATTATTAAAAGAGAACTTGAAAAATATAATAAAGAGGTCAACTTAATAAATATAGAAAAAGACAATGTAAATTTAAATGATTATGATTCTATAATAGTTGGGGGACCTGTATATGTAGATAGATACCCAGAAATATTGATTAAATATATGGAAGAAAATTTAAAAGATTTTACAGGCAAGTGTATGTTATTTTCTACGCAAGCTTCAGATAAAGAAGCTATAGCTTTTCAGCATTGCATACACAGATCTCCTTTTTTGAATATAACTTATACTATGTTTATACCTATGCCCAATAATTTTTATAACTTTATGTTTAAAAGAGCATCAAAGGAAGAAGAAGATAGACTCCTATTAGAATCTAAGGATTTGATTAAAAGTGGGGTTAAGGACTTTTTAGAAGGAGTAACAAAAACATATCCAAAGAAAAATATAAACGAAAGAATGATTGATGTTGTTTATCATATAATTTATCCATACTATGCAAACTATTTAACTAAAAAGATTTCCATAGAAAAAGACAAATGTATAAATTGCAAAATGTGTGAAATGAGATGTCCAGTACAAAGTATTAAAATAAAGGATAAAGTTACTTTTAAAAAAGATTGCTTACTTTGTCAAAGATGTATGAATAGTTGTCCAAGAGAAGCATTTGTTTATAAGGGTAAAGGTTTCATTCAATATAATCCTGATTTTGATAAGTTTAAATAAGGAACAATATTATATCTATTAAAGAACAACTTATACTAAAATTACAATGATTTTGTTTAAGATAATAAAAATGGCCTATTAATTATAGGTCATTTTAAAATGCCACTAATATATACATTAATGTTAAGGATAGTTGGTAGAATTAATAGTATATATCAAATATTATTAATATAGGAGGTATGAAAAATATGATTAGTATGAATTTAAAAACATTAAGAAAAATAAATAAATACACTCAAGAGGAAGTGGCAGAAAAGATAAGTGTATCTCGTCAGTCAGTTGCAAAATGGGAAAATAATGAATCTGTTCCAGATATAAATAGCTGTGCCAAACTTGCAAAATTATATAATGTAACACTGGATAATTTAGTTAATTATTCTGAAGAAAAGTCGGGAATTGCCATACCACCTAAAGGAAAGTATTTCTTTGGTTCTGTTACTGTGGGAGAGCGTGGACAGATTGTTATTCCAAAGGAAGCTAGAGAGTTATTTGGTATTAATACAGGTGATAAGCTATTAGTACTTGGTGATGAAGAAAAAGGAATTGCAATAGTTCATCAACGAAATCTTATAAACTTTATGGGCGGTATGGGAATAGAATTCAATAAATAAAGTAATAAGTTAAATAAAATAAATAAGGGATGAGTAAAAATGAGTAAAGTTGTATTTTTTTCTATACCAGCACATGGGCATACTAACCCAACTATAGAAGTAGTGAGAGGATTAACTAGTAGAGGTCATCAAGTGTGGTATTATTCTTTTGAAGAATTTAGAGAAAAAATTGAGGGAGCTGGGGCTAAGTATATAAGTTGTGATGATTATGTTCCAGAACTTAGGCCAGAAGACGAGAAAAAAGTTGGTAAAGATTTTTCTGCTATGATAGAAATGATAGTAGATACAACAATAGCTTTAGATGAAAAAGTATGTAAAGAACTAAAAGAAATTAATCCAGACTGTATAGTCTCGGACTCTTTATGTTGTTGGGGAAAATTATTTGCGAATAAGTTGGGCATTACTTATATATGTTCTACTACAACATTTGCATTTAATCAGTATACTGCGCCTATGATGAAACAAGGTTTTAAAGAAATTATGTATATGGTACTTGGAATGAGAAAAGTTAATAAAAAATTAGAACTTTTAAGAAGTCATAATTATGATGTAAAAAACTTTATTTCAATAATTCAAAATGATAATGATACAAATACCATAGTATATACATCAAAAGAATTTCAACCTATGGTGGATACTTTTTCTGATAAATACTATTTTGTAGGACCTTCAGTAGCTGATATAAGTGTAGAAAAAGAGAGAAAAGTACGTAAAAAAATATATATATCTTTGGGAACTGTAAATAACAAAAATTTTGATTTTTATAAAAATTGTATAGAAGCTTTTAAATATGATGATATAGATGTGATTATGTCTGTTGGAAATAATACGGACATATGGCAATTGGGTAATATACCAGAGAATTTTAAAGTGGAAAATAAAGTGGATCAAGTTAAAGTTCTTCAAGAAGTAGATGGGTTTATTACTCATTGTGGTATGAACAGTGTAAATGAAAGTTTATACTATGGAGTACCTCTAATACTCTTTCCACAACAATCAGAACAAGGAATGGTATGTAGAAGAGTAGCTGAATTAGGTGCTGGTTTTGTTTTGAAAAATGACAAACCTAAAAATATAAAAGAAGCTGTATTTGAAGTTATTAATAATAGTAAATATGAAGAAAATGCAAAAGAGTTATCAAAGAGTTTTAAAAATTCTGGAGGAGCATCAAAAGCAGTAGATGCAATATTACATTTGATACATTAATAAAAAAGAATTACCCTGGAAGGGGAATATCAAAAATGATATCCCCCTTCTAAATGAGTGAAAAACAAAATTATTGGTAAATAATATAAAAAATATTGCGACAAATATTCACCTAATCTACAATTAACTTAATTAATAAAGTAAGGTCATATAACAAAGCCTAAAATATCAAATATAATTAATTTAAGTTTGGTTACAGTTAATAAAACAGTTCAAAAGCTTCTAGATAAAGAAGAAATTAAAATAAGTGTAATTGCATAATCAACAGGTGAAAGAAGAACACAATTTTTGAAATAAATGGAGACTTAGAACATGTTATAGCACTATATTATTACAATAATATATTTTTCGCTGTCAAATATAAGGGGGTGTTAGGCATGAATTACATAGTTTCAGTAGATGGAGGAGGAACAAAAACTCAATTAACTATAAGTGATTTAAGTGGAAATATTTTAGGAAACAATAAAACAGGCTCAAGTAACTACAAATCTGTAGGAATAGATGTTGCTTATGAAAATTTAAATATGGGTTTAGAAGAAATATACAAAGATTTAAATATAAATAAAGAAAATATAAGAATGGCGGTATTTGGAATATCTGGATGTGACTCTCAAGATGATTATGAAATAATATTAAATATAATAAAAAAGACAGGATTAAAAGAAGAGCAAATATATTTATATAATGATGGCGTATTAGCATTTTATGCGCAAGCTGATGAACCAGGCCTAGTAATTATATCAGGTACTGGATCTATTGTATTAGGAATAAATAGTTATGGAAGAATATTAAGAAGTGGTGGATGGGGATATAATTTCAGCGACTTGGGATCAGGATATGAAATAGGAAGAAAGGCTCTTAGAGAAACTGTGATGGTTGTAGAAAATATTCCATATTATTTGATTATATATTAAGATACTATGAAGAATCTAGTTTTAACAATTTGCCTTATAGAATAACCTCTATAAGTAAAAATTATGAAATAGCTAATATAGCAACTCTTGTAATTTTAGCAGCAGACTTAAAAGATTATTTAGCCGTAGAAATATTAGAAGAATCAGCTAAAGATTTATCTGTTGCATCAATAAATATACTAAATAAGATAAGTAAAAATATTGATGATAAATTAAGTATTGTACTATCTGGTGGAGTATTTAATAGTAATTTGTACAAGCAATTAGTAATTAAAAATATAAAACATATGTCCCAATATAAAAATTTGAACTTTAAATTACAAAAAAATGATCCTGTTTATGGAGGATTAAAATTAGCTAAAAAACTATTAAAATAAAGGCGATTTTGTGGTGAAGTGGTAAAATCAGATATTTAGGAATTTTATAATTAAAAATATATTGACATAATTTAGAAAGTAATTTATTATTTTAACAAGATAAATAATTCAATACATAAATCCTGAGAAAAAGAAAGTAACTTTTTATTAAGTTTCAGCGAGCTAGGGTTGGTGTGAGCCTAGCAACAATATATAAAGTGAAGAGAGCTTTGGAGGAGATTGTCAGAAATTTTTAGTATGTCAATCGGTGATCTCGCCTTAAGAGATTGAGAGGATAAGTTTACTTATCAATAAGAGTGGTAACGCGGAATAATTCGTCTCTTGGCTTTATAGCCAAGGGACTTTTTTATTATTATTGAATGATAACTTATCAAAGAGAGTGGTAACGCGGATATAATTCGTCTCTTAGTCCTAGGACTGAGAGGCGATTTTTTTGTACCTAAAAAATACTAGTTAATAGGGTACTTAAAAGCTATATATCTCTTAAATACTATTAATAAACAATTAAATATTTATCTTGTTTAGGCAAAGAGTCTAAACGTAAATGACGGAATATTCTGAACTATAATTAGAATGACATTGTTTAAAAAAGCAGTTATTTTATATTAGATGTAATATTAATTAAAATGTAGGGGGAGCGAATTTATGAAGAAAAAATTTTTAGCCATGATTATGGCAGTAGCAATGATATTTAGTGTATTTGTTTATACACCAGTATCCTTTGCAAAAGAAAACACGGACTATGGAGATTATGCTTACAGTGTATTACAACATTTAAATCAAAATTTAACTAAAAGAATAGCTGGTACAGATAAAGAACTTGAAACGGCTAAGTATTTAAAGGAACAATTGGAGTCTTTTGGTTATGAAGTGAAAGTTCAAGATTTTTCATATGTAAGGAAAAACGTAACTTATAATTCACAAAATGTTATAGCTACTAAAAAAGGAGTTTCAAGTAAAGAGGTTATAATAGGATCTCATTATGATAGTGTTGATACCAATGGTGTGGATGACAATGGTTCTGGAACTGTTGTAAACTTAGAAACAGCAAAAAGACTTGCTAATAAAGAAATACCTTATACTGTAAAATTTGTATTTTTCGGTGCGGAAGAAGCTGGACTAAAAGGTTCATCTGCATATGCAAATGCTATGACTGAAGAAGAAATATCAAATACTCTTTATATGGTAAATATGGACAGTATGCTAGCTGGTACATATCGTTATGTATATAGTGGTGACTACAATAAAGAAACAGATAAAGTTGATAATGCATGGCCTGCTTATCAAACGTTAAAACTATCTGATGCTCTACAAACTGGTATGAGATTTAATAACACTGATTTAAACTTAGATTATCCAACTCCTTCTACAGGAAACTGGAGTGATCATGCAAACTTTAGAAAAGTAATGCCTTATTTATATTTTGAGGCAGTAAATTGGGAAGTACTAGATGATCCAGAGCATCCAGAAGACGGTTCATCAGGAGCTTATGAAACTGAAATAGGTGAAGTAATGCATAATCCTGAAAGAGACAATCTTGAGTTTATAGAGTCTACATGGGGAAGTCGTGGGAAAGATACTATAAGTGCTTATTGTAAATTATTAGAAGCTGTTGTATATCAATTAAATCCAGATGGATTAATAACGCCATCTAAAGATGATTTAAAAGAAGTTATAGAAATAGCTAATGATTTGGATAAAAGTGATTTTTCTGAGTCATCATATAAAAAGTTCCAACAAGCTTTAAAAGAAGCTAAAGAAGTTAATAAAACAGAATATATTTTATTAAAAGATCAAGAAACAATAGATGCAGCCCTAGCAAAATTAAATGAAACTATGGCAGTTGTAAGCTCTAATATAGCAAACACTACAATAAAAGTAGAAAATCAAATTTATAATAATAAAAAACAAAGACCAGAAGTAATAGTAACAGATGGTCAAAAAGTTCTAGAAGAAGGCAAAGATTACACAGTAAGCTATTCTGATAATAAAGAAATAGGAACTGCTACAGTTACTGTAAAAGGATGCAATGATTATATGGGATCAGCTAAAGCTACTTTTAGTATATTACCTCAAACTGCAGAAAATCTAAAAACTTCTGATGTGCTAACTAACTCTTTGAAATTATCTTGGAAGAAGGTAGATAATGCAGATGGATATAAGATTTATAAATACAATGCATCTACTAAAAAATATGATTTATTAAAAACAATATCTAAAAATACTACAATTACTTACAAGGATACCAAAATAGTTTCTGCTACTAGTTATTTATATAAAGTTAGTGCATACAAAAAGGTTGATAATAAAATTTACGAAGGATTAAAATGTGAAAAGGTAAAAGTTACTAGTAAACCATTACAACCAATATTAAAATTATCATCGACTACTGCTAAAAAAGTGAACTTAAATTATTCTTCAAAAGTAAGTAAGAGAACAGATGGATATAAAGTTTATATGGCAACTTCAAAAAAAGGAAAATACACTTTAATAAAAGATACATCAAGTACTAAAATAACTAAGACTAATCTAATTAGTAAAAAAGGTTATTATTTTAAAGTAAGAGCATATAGAAAAGTAGATGGAAAGAAAGTTTATAGCTCTTATAGTACAATAAAATATATAAAAGTTAAATAATAAAATCTTGTTATTTTCAGATTGATATAAAGAAGGTATACACAAAATGTACTGCGCCCCAATTGTTAGACCAAAATTCTAAGGATTGGGGTGTTATTTTGGTTAAATATGATTATAACTTTAAATTAAAAGTTGTAATAGCTTACTTAAACGGAAAAGGTGGATTGGAAGTGGGTATAAATTATCATATAAAAATTATTATATATAATAATATGGTAAAAAATACCGGTAGAATTTGAAAAATTTTCATGGGAAAATAATATTTAAATGTACAAAATAATAAAGAGGTGATAAATAATGAAATTAAATAATGCATTAAGCCATTTAAAAGAAGAGTTATCAGATTTATTAAGTATTATGTTAGTATCAGAAAGAATAAACAGTCAAAGATGTTTGAATGAAAACATAGATACAAGCAAAACAATAATAGATCACAAAGAGACTAGTGAAGAATTTTCACAAAAAGATTTAAATACAATAGGTGTAGAAATACATAAGTTAGCAAAAGATATAAAAGGTATGTATAATATTATGTTAGTATCAGAAAGAATAAACAGTCAACGATGTTTAAATCAAGATTTAGATACAAGCAAAACAATAATAGATCATAAAGAAAATTTAGAGGAATTTACAGAAGAAGAAGTAGATAAATTAATACAAGAAACAAGAAGACTAGTAGATATTATGTTAGTATCAGAAAGAATAAATAGTCAAAGGTGCTTAAACCAAGATTTAGACACAAGCAAAACAATAATAGATCACAAAGAAAAACTTGAAGATAATAAGCAAAACGTAAAAGGAAAAAATAAAAAACAAGATCTGGAAAATACAATTTATGAATTAAAAGGTATTTTAAATGAAATGCTTATTTCAGAGAGAATAAATACCCAAATATGTTTAAATGACAATTTAGATACAAGCAAAACAATAATAGATCATAAAGAATAAACAAAAAGCTATAAATTATAGATATATGCTATATATAATTTATAGCTTTTATTATTACGTATTATTTTTTAAATAAATAAGTAGCTAGGTCATCACGATTTAAGTCTATTCCTAAGTAATAAACCACATTATCTTGTAATAAATAATATACAAATCTAGAACTATTAAGTCCTACATTTTTATTATCAATAGTATATAGATTAGCCCTAAATATTTGAGTATTGCCAAATTTTCTATATAGTGAAAATTTTCTTCTAAATCTTTTGTCTACTAAAGTATCTGTGTTTTTGTATGCTTTTATAAAAGTAACCTCATTTATCATTTTATCATTTATATAAAGACATTTTAAATCAAAACTGTCATTTTTACCATTTGATAAATTTTCCCATAAATTAAGTAAATCATTATTATTAAATAACTGTATTCCTAAAGTAGGAGGTACAATTATTAAATTTGTAGAAACTTCTACAGATTCACTGTTGTCATTCCAGTTTATATTTAAGTTATCTTCTTCTATAAAGGAAACAACTCCCATTCTTTTAGCATTATCTTTTAATACTACTATATCGCCTACTTGAAAAACTTCTTTGTAAGGTGAATTTTCATCAAATATTAATTCGTAATTTTTAATAGAGAATATAGATGTTAATTCTTTATTGTCTAGTTCGTCCTTTGTAATATAGTTCATAAGTTTCCTCCTAAAAATTTCTTTTTATTAAATATATATTAATACAGTTCCCATAGTAACATATTTATAAATATATTCAAAATAAATTTTTTATGAATAGGCGAAGAAATCCTTACAAGGTATAGAAAAATGTACATATTATTTTTAGTATTAATGAAGTATTAAGAAGTAACATTTATTAACTATTGTCATATTTTAAATATAAATAGTATTATTTGGGGAGGAATTTTTATGTCAAATAACCCAACAGTAATCACAGGTACTATTACAAATGAAAATAATGAATACGTAAGTAAAGCCGTTATTCAAATTATGCAAATTGACAAAAACCTTAATATTATTACTGATTTAGGTTACACTTTGTCAGATATTAATGGGAAATATGAATTTGTAATAGATGCTTACTCTGATATGTTCTATGAATTTACCATATTTCCACCTCTAGAAATTTGAGGATGAATTTGTTATGAGTGAAATATTAAAAGTAGTAATACCTGGAGATGTAATAGCTAAAGAGGATGAATATATTCTCGATGTGAAATTATCTAATAATAAAAATTTTTTTATTACAGGAACAGTTTATGATGATCATAAGGTACCTATAAATAATGCAGCTATTGCTATTTATCAGGTAGATGATACAGATAATCAAAAGATGAATTTATTTGGTGTAACTTTTAGCTATAAAGATGGTACTTATGGTATATCTTTACCTTATGGATATTTCTATATGTTAATAGTATACTCTTAATGAATTCATGAAGGCATTTATTATTTTAGTGTAAAATTCTATAAAATTAATAGATTAATAAAAAATAAGGTGGTTAAACAAATTATGGATATTTCCAAGGGGAATATAGAGATTTTGCAATCAGGATACTATGAAATAACCGGTGAAACTGATTGCAACAATATATATGTTAAAGCAAAAGCAACTATTGTTTTAGACAATATTACTATAGATTTAAATAAAAAAAATATATCTAAGGGATCAATAATAATAGATAAAAACTCAGATGTGACATTAATAATTAGAAATAAAAACATAATAAAAAGTGGATATAATTATGCAGGTATTCAGTTAATTGGAATAAGTAAACTTAAAATTAGAGAGGATACTTTGTTTAATCAATATAACGAACTAGATATACAATCAGGAGAAGCGGCTGCTGGCATAGGCTCAGGATATGGTGACGATTTTTTAGGTGATATTGTGATAGAAAATGGAAATATAACTATTTTATCTCTAAGAGATGGAGCAGGAATAGGTGGAGGTAATGGCCTAAATGGTGGAGGTAATTTTATTGGTAGCTTAATCATATCAGGTGGAAATATTAATATTACACAAGGATATGGAGGAGGAGCAGGAATAGGTGGAGGTAGTAATGGTAGTTTAGTTGGAACAGTTGAAATAAACAATGGCATATTATTAGCAAATGTAGACGAAGTTGGAATAGGAGCAGGAATAGGTGGAGGATACGATGGAAACTTTGAAGGTACACTCACTATTAATGGAGGAAATGTTACAGCAGTTGGTGGAGAAGGTTGTGCAGGAATTGGTGCAGGCATAGGTAATACTGTGAAAGGTAATTTTACAGGAGAAGTAAAAATAAATGGAGGAAATGTTATAGCAATAGGTGGTGTATATGACAATTATGGTGGAGGAGCAGGAATAGGCTCCGGATTTAATGGGAACTTTTCTGGCGAAATCAAGTTAAATCAAGGTTATATTGAAGCAAGAGGAGGATTAACTGGTAGTGATTTTGGTAGTGGTACAGGTGGAGAATCTACTGGTGATATAACTGCAAAAGTAAAATCAATTGATATTAGTCTTGATTTCTTAGATTTAAAAATTGGAGAAAGTGAAAACATCGTGTCTCATGTTACATTAGTTGCAACTGTACAAGGAGACTTACCAGATTATTCTAAGGTTACTTACACATCAAATGACACTAGTGTGGCAGTAGTAGATAGTAATGGAGTAGTTACAGCTGTAGGAAATGGTAATACAGAGATAATAGTAACATCTGTTATAGATAAAAATAAGTTTACAATTTGCTATGTAAGTGTAAATAGTAGCATTACTATTATTGGAGATATAGATTTATTAATTTCCATACCTAAAAATGAAATACCAACAAGTGAATTATATAATATTATATGTTATGGCAATAATCCAATAATTGCTTATAAATATAAAGATAGTTGTATAAAAGATTTTGACGTATACGTAGATGTACCATGTTGCAAAAATCCTGTTTTAGGAAAAGGTCAATACAAAAACATTGTAGTTTATATAAATGTGGATTATTCTATAGCTTTATATTCAGGTAGTGATTGCTTAAAAAACTTATTAATATACGCATTAAAATTTGATAATTTTTCAACTAATTTAAATTTCTGTACAAGTATAAATGAAGATATAGACACAAGTAAATTTAAGATAATAATTATGCCATATTATGAATTGGACACAAGTTACTCTGAGAAATATTATATGTTTAAAATAAAAGGACATATAGGATTATATAAAGTAATGTAAAAAAATATCGAAATATGTCACATATATAATGTAAGAGAATATATTAAAGAGAGGATGAAAAATATTCTCAATTTATATATATTGGAGTGATATATATGGCAATGCAAGAAAGTTATAAACCTTCAGTTATCGGTGTGACTGCTACAAATGCTGCAAAGACAGCAGTACCATATATAAAAGAAAGTGCATCACTTTCTAAATGGGACTTACTTTTATTAGCTGGTATAGCAAAAAATACTGCTGGTGCTGTTATATCAAATGGGGCTGTTGCAGTGTGGATAAATACGGCAACTGCTGGATCAATTACTGATGCAGACTTTATGACATTTACGGATACTTCTGGTAGATATGGTGTAACCATTACCGCTGGAGCACAATTTGTTGTTAAGTTCTATAGCTAGAATTTAATAAAGTTGAAGATTAGCTTAATGCTAATCTTCAACTTTTAAGTATAAGAGAATCTGGGATACAATGAGGAGGCAATATGCGTAATAAAGAAAATACTAAAAAATTAATAGATAGATTAGATGAAATTTTATTTGATTCCATAGTTTTTATATTTGGAATAAGTAAGGGAGAATATTTGCAAGAGTTAGAAAAAAATTTATGTATTGAAAATAGGGTTGTGATAATTGAGCCAAATGAAGAAGTATACAATATTTATAAAGATTCAATGAAAAATGATATAATCAATTTAGTGTTGTTTGATGATAAAACTATAGAAACTATTATTGGTAAAATAGTAAACTATGAAAATTTTGATAGGTTACTTGTACATTCTTATGGAAATTACAAAGAAGAATATAGTAAAGAATATGAAAAATTTATAGAAATTTTAGATAATGTATATCTTACAGTTTCTTCTGGATTAGGTGTAGCTAATAGTTTTAAATCATTGTTTTTAGAAAACTTAGTTTCTAATATATATAAGATAAACAATTCCACACCCTTAAATTCATATATAGATGCAAATAAAAATATACCTGCCATCATTGTTTCAGCAGGACCATCCTTAGATAAAAATATGCAGACTATGATAAAATATAAGGATTACTTAGATAAATTTTTTATTATAGCTGGAAATAGAACCTTAGGCTCACTTATAAAAAATAATATCATACCTGATTTAGTTGTTTCCATAGATCCACAATATGTAACTTATGAAATGATAGAAAAATATATGGACTATAAAATCCCACTGGCATTCTATGAATATACCAACAAAAATTTGTTAAATGAATATAAGGGAGAATTAATATATCTAGCTGAATTACTTCCTAGAACAATTGAAAATATGAAAAATTTTATGGGTACGTTTAGTGGAGGTTCAGTAGCACATTCTTCTACAGATATTGCCAGAATAATGGGATGTAACCCTATAATATTTGTTGGTCAAGACTTAGCTTATACTTTTGAAAAAGATCACTCTGAAATTTCAGCATTTCCTATAGATAAGGAAACTTCAGAACATAACTTTATCTATACAAAAGATGTAAACAATAAGGATATTAGAACAACTATAACATTAGATTTTTATAAAATGAAATTTGAACAGTATATAAAATTTATTCAAAGTAGTGAAGATGTGAAATTTTATAATGCATCCTATGGAGCAGATATAAAGGGAGCACCACATACTGAATTAGAAGAAATTATTAAAACTTTAGAGCTGGAAAATATTCCTCACAAGTTAAAAGCTAACAAATGTATTAATATAGATTCACAACATATAGTAAATTCAATAAATGACCATGTAAATACTTATTTAGCAAAATGCGATGAATGCATAAACATATGCGAAAGACTTATGCAAAGTAATATAGATATACCTATGACACAAATGAAAGAAAATAGTAAAGAGTTACAAGATTTCATATATGTGATTGATACTGTAACAAATTTTGAAAGTAATATTAAAACTTATTATATAGGAGCATACATTAAGTGCTTTATTTATTATATTAGAAACAAATACTTTGAAATGAAGGCAAAAGATTATGCAAAATTAACTTCTAATATAAACTACCAAAGCAACTGCTTTTTAAATTATTTCAAGGAGCTAAAGATAATTTTAAAAGATATTAAAGAAATATTAATTAAGGAAGAATCAATTTAATATAATGATATTCTTTTTTATGGAGGGAATAAGATGGCGAATACAGTAGTAATCAATGGCAAAGTTTATACGGAAAGGACTATAGATAATATTGTTGTAGAAGGACAGACTATAAATGGAAGTTTAATTCCTGAAGAATATGCTAAAGAGGGTGAACTAGTAACCTTAGATATAAACATTCAATCACTTCAAGAGCAAGGTACTTTTGAAGCTAGTAGTAATGTAAAAAATAAAAGTGCAGAAGTAACAAATTTTAGTGTAAGTAATGAAGATGTATCAGAAGTTTTACAAAAAGAAACGCTGAAGAATAAATTTATTAAAGCAATTATTAAGTTTTTAAGTAGATTTATTCATTCATAAAATGTAAAAGTTTCATAGCCTCAAAACTTGAAATATATCATAAAAAATAGCAACTACTTTAGAGACTTGGTATCCTAAAGTAGTTGCTATTCTTAGTATTAAAAAAGAGCCTATAAAAATAAGTTTTTTATTATATAATCAATGGCAATTTTTCAATTTATAGTGTATATAGTAAGGACATTCATTTTTAATTTACTTTTGATATCAAAAAACTTTTTATGGATACCTTGAATCATTCACGTTATTCAAAATATATCCATTTTTCTGACAATATCTTAAGGAATGTGCTAAAATGTATTTAATAATAAAGAGAAGGAGTATTGCAAAAATGATATCAAATAAAATGGAAACTCTTCTTCAAGGAAACTCCACAATAAGAGCTATGTTTGAAGAAGGTAAAAAATTAGCTGAAATTTATGGAAAAGAAAATGTTTATGATTTTAGTATAGGTAATCCCAATGTAGAACCACCAGAAAATATAAAGATAACTATTAATGAAATACTAAATTCCCAGTCGCCAAATTTAGTTCATGGGTATATGAATAATTCAGGATATGAAGATGTAAGAGAAGATATAGCATTATATTTAAATAAAAAAGAAAATCTAAATCTTGATTGTAAAAATATAGTTATGACTTGTGGTGCTGCAGGTGGACTTAATATAATTTTAAAAACTTTATTAAATCCTAATGATGAAGTTATAACTTTTGCTCCATACTTTATGGAATATAATAATTATGTTAATAACTTCGATGGGAAGTTAGCTGTTGTTCCTGCAGATATAAATAACTTTGAACCTAATTTAGAAGTTTTAGAAAAATCTATTACACCTAAAACTAAAGCTATTATAATAAACAATCCAAATAACCCAACGGGTGTTATTTATTGTGAAAAGTTTTTAACTAATTTAGCTAATTTATTAGAAGCTAAACAAAAAGAATTTAATACTAATATATATTTAATATCTGATGAACCATATAGAGAAATTGTATACGATGGTGCTGCTGTTCCTTGTTTACTTAAATACTACAAGAACACATTTATAGGTTATTCTTATAGCAAGTCCCTATCTCTTCCAGGAGAACGTATTGGTTATGTTGTTGTTAATAATAATATGGATGAATTTGATAAAATCATAGACTCTTTAAATATAGCAAATAGAATTTTAGGATTTGTAAATGCTCCATCTTTATTCCAAAGAGTTGTTGCAAAGTGTTTAGATAGTGAAGTTGATATAAATATATATAAGAAAAACTTTGATTTATTATATAACCACTTAATTGATTTAGGATTTATTTGTGTTAAGCCTCATGGCACTTTCTACTTATTCCCTAGATCACCTATTGAAGATGACAAAAAATTCTGTGAAGATGCTAAAAAATTTAATCTATTATTAGTTCCAGGTTCTTCATTTGGATGTCCTGGACATTTTAGAATTTCTTACTGTGTATCTTATGATACAGTTAAAAATTCTCTTCCTGCTTTTGAAAAATTAGCTTCACTTTACAATTTACCTTCATTAAAGTCTTCTCAAGGAAAATCAAAATAACTGCTTGGAATTTTGAAAATTAAAAAAGACGCTGCAGTGGATGAGCAACTAAAAAAATTAGGCTTAAAGCCATTTGACTTAGATTATGCATTTTAATTAAATAATGCGTCTATAATAGAACTATTTTACTATTTTTCTTATAAATACATACACTAATAAAAATAGCCTGGAAATCTGATTGTCTAGGGTATTTCAACATGTTGAACAAAAACTAAAAGTTGACCATATTATTTGGCGAAATCTTCTTATAAGATAAGTTGATGACATGTGTAGCCAATAGTGTGGATGATTATTTTATTCTTGCAAATTAAAATGTATAGTCAATTAGAACCCATGATTACACTACTGGTAATAAGACTTATGAATTGAAGAGAAGTTTGTTTGTGTTAAATAAAATAAATATTAGTGAGGGGGATAAAACTGAAACGGTAATATTAAAAAATGTACCGAAATTTCCAATTATAACACCTTTTTGGTTGGGTGTAATAACATTATCATTTTGGGGGTTAGGTCTTTATACTCATATAGTTTTACATAGAAAGAAATAAGAAAATGGATGCAAATAGGTTTACCTTATTGCATCCATTATTTACAGGTTTTATTAAACCTAAGTCTACATGTTTTATATAAATTCTCTTAGCCACTGCTTAGTATTATCATCAGCAAAAGTTGAATCTACACTAATTAAGTACAGATTTTTATAATCTTCTTCACTCATTTCAAAAACATTGTCCACATTATTAAACTCTTTAGTTAAATTAATATTAGAAACTGTCCTATTATCAGTATTTAAAGTAACTTTTAATCCATCTTTATAAAACTTATAAAAAGGATGATCCTCAAAAGAATTTACTGCTTTAGTCTGCACATTACTAGTTGGACACATTTCTAAAACTATCTTTTTGTTTTTGACCATGTCATAAGCTTCTTTTAAATCTCTTATACCGATACCATGACCAATTCTCTCAGCTTTTAATATTTCTACTGCTTCTAATACATTTACTCCACTTGCAGCTTCTCCTGCATGTATTGTAACTCTATATCCAAATGATCTTGCTAAATCAATAGCTTCTTTAAACTCTATTGCAAATCCTTCATTTTCAGCACCGCATAAGTCTACAGCTACAACGCCTTTATTTAAAAATTTCTTTCCTTCTTCTACCACATATATTGCATCATCTAAAGTCATAGTTCTCATACAACCTAATATAAGATTAGCTTTTATAGGGTACTTTTCTTCCGCTTCTTTAATTCCATCTATTATACTTTCTATTACTTCACTTACACTAAGTCCATTCAAAGTGTGAATTAATGGTGCGAATCTTATTTCCATGTATTTTAAATTTTCATTACTAGCATCTTCTAACAATTCAAAAGTTATTCTTTTTAAACTTTCTTTACTTTGCATAACTCTATTTGGTAAATTAAATCTTTTTAAATATTCTACAAGAGAATCACAATTAAAAGGTACTTTTACCATGTTTTCTATTTCTGATAATTCATATGATGGGATTTCTATATTTTCTTCTTTAGCAATATCGATTATTGTTTGTGGTCTAACACTTCCATCTAAGTGACAATGTAATTCTATTTTGGGTAATTTTTTTAGCATATTGTTCATCTCCTTATTTATTTGTGAATTTTTGTATAAAAAAAATTTCTGGTTACAAAGAACACCTACTAAATTTAAGTAAGCATTCTTCGTAATCAGAAATTATTGGTTTCTGGTAGAGACCCTCAATCCGTATTATTGAGGTTATACGAAATATATATTTCTACTAAGTATATTATTTTTCAAAAATGATGTCAATATATTTTTTGACACTGACAAAAGAAACCTATTTAAAGTAATTTAGTCATATTTTTTAACTCTTTAGATAAGGTTTTAAAATCATTTGAATCATTAAACTTTTATTAATTTGTTTTAATATAAAAACACCTAAGTTATTAGTTTTTGACTATATATAAAAACATATTACTTTACTAAGTGATAATTATATAAAAAGATGGTATCCTATATTTAAATCATTTACAAAATAAGGGGAAGACAGATGAAATTTAAATACGATTTACACATACATACAAAAGAAATCAGTCCTTGCGGGCGATTAAGTATAGAAGAAATAATAGACAAATACATAGAAGAAGGTTACTCAGGACTAGTTCTTACAGACCACTTCAGAAAAGGCTACTTTAGAAAGTGTAAAAGAGAAGATTGGAAAGAAAAAACCAAGGAATTCTTCTATAGCTATGATAGAGGAATAGAATATTGTAAAGATAAAGATTTTTACATAGGTTTAGGAATGGAAATTAGTTTTAACAGTGATACAAATGATTTTTTAGTATTTGGATTTGAAAAAGAAGATTATCTAGAAAATGAGTGGATGATAGAAATGGAATTAAAAGATTTTTATAATAAATTCAAGAATAAAGCAATTATTATTCAAGCTCACCCTCATAGAAAGAAAGGTAGTAAATTAGAAGATATAAACTATTTGCATGGCATTGAAATAAATAACCAAAATCCAAGGCACAATAATAATAATGATTTAACAACCTCTGTTTATGAAGAAAATCCAAATCTTATAGCTACAGGTGGTAGTGATGTGCATCAAAAAGAAGATCTATGTAGAACAGGTATTTATACAAATAAAAAAATCACATCAGATGAAGAACTACTTAACATATTAAGAAATAAAGAATTTGAGATTATTGGAGTGGATTAAGTTAAAACCTCAATAAAACTAACAATAACTTATCTATATTATTTGTAAATATAAAATAGCTACTTATTACAAAAACTGAGTATTGCCTTAGTATGATATAATAGATAAGATTACAATGACAGGAAGAAAGAGATGACAAAATGACAAAAACAAATTTTAAAGATTATAAATTAAGTAATGAAATATTAAAATCAATAGAAATGTTAAATTTCAAAAATCCAACAAAAGTTCAAGAACAGGTTATACCAATAGCTTTAGAAAATAAAGATATACTTGTAAAATCGCAAACAGGAAGTGGAAAGACTGCAGCTTTTGGAATACCTCTATGTGAGTTAGTTGATTGGGATGAAAATAAGCCCCAAGCCTTAGTTCTGGCACCAACGAGGGAACTGGCAATACAAGTAAAAGACGATATATTTAATATAGGTAGATTCAAAAGAATAAAAGCCTGTGCACTTTATGGAAAGTCTTCATTTGCTGCTCAAGAAAAAGAACTTAAGCAAAAGACTCATATAGTAGTTGGAACTCCAGGAAGAACAATTGACCATATAAAAGAAGGAAGTTTTGTTACAGATAATATTAAATACCTTGTAATTGATGAAGCTGATGAAATGCTTAGTTTAGAATTTATTGAACAAATAGAAGAAATAATAGAAGCTCTTCCAGTGGAGCGTGTTACCATGTTATTTTCTGCCACATTGCCAGAAGATATAGATGATTTATCAAAAGTATACTTAAAAAATCCTGCTAAAATAGAAATCGCAGCTAAAACTTTAACTGTTAATAGAATAGAGCAAGTAGCTTATAAAGTAGAAGAAAATGCAAAACTAAATTTATTAAAAGATGTTACAGTAGTTGAAAATCCAGATAGTTGTGTGATTTTTGCCAACACTCAAAAGAAAGTAGAAATGATTTATAATAAGTTAACAGATTTAAAATATCCATGTGATAAAATACATGGAGGTATGGAACAAGACGATAGAATAAAAGTAATGTCTAATTTCAAAAAAGGATATTTCAGATATTTAATAGCTACAGATGTGGCAGCTAGAGGCATAGATATAGATAATATTACTCATGTAATAAACTTTGACATACCAGTTCTTAGAGAGAACTATGTTCATAGAATAGGAAGAACAGGTCGTGCAGGTAAAGAGGGTAGAGCAATTACCTTTGTAACTAAAGCTGATGACAGACGCTTATCTGAAATTAATTCATATACAGGAAGAGAACTAGTTTTAAGACAAGAAACTCCAAGTAGAAAATCTGTAAAAAAATTAAAAGCTGAATTTGAAAGAAAATTAAGCGAGAAACCTAAAGTAAAAATGAGTAAAGGCGCAAGTATGAGTTGTGAGATAGCGAAACTTCACATAAATGCTGGGAAAAAGACAAAGATGAGACCAGTTGATATAGTGGGAACACTTTGTAGCATAGAAGGAATGACAGCAGGTGATATAGGAGTTATAAATGTGCAGGATGTATCTACTTTTGTGGAAGTTTTAAACAACAAAGGTGACATGGTACTTAAGGCATTACAAACTAAAAATATTAAGGGAAGACCTCGTAAAGTTACTAAGGTAGAAATATAAGTCAAGCTATTGGCTTTAACATAAAGATAAGATGAATAACTTGACATTTTTGTAAAGTTATTCATCTTATAACTCTTTTAATGTATTACCATATTATCTATTCAGGAAAAAAATCCCCAAACCTGTTATTAAGCAAGGCACCACTCCAATAAGCAGACCAAAACACCCACGAATAAAATGATATCTCTTCTGATGATAAGACTTATCCATATGTTCAGTTCCAGGTAATCGAATAGCTTTAATATTAGCAAATAGCACCCAGTCCATAAAAACACAATCCCAAATACTTATTATAAGCCAAATAAAATAACTCCCTAAAAAACCTTGGGAAAAAGTTTCTGCTCCAGCATATTTCATAAGTAAAATAAATATGATTATTGTTAAAATAATTGCTCCACCTTTTTTTACTATTACATTTTTACTAAGGGGCTGAACTGGAATTCTTTCATGATTTTTGAAATACTCCTCTTGTATATCTTCAGGATAGTCGTGAATCCACCAAATAGGATTTCTATATAATGATATAAAAACAACTGCATTAAACACTAATGTCAAAACAATAGTTTCCATAAAAAGTACATTTAAATTCATATTAGATCACCTCTCTAAATAAATTATAATACTTTAAGAAGCTTTTGGAAATTTCAAATAGGAAAGAAATGATAGTAACTGAGTTACTATATATCTCAGAATATGCCTAGGAGCATAGTCCTTGACAAATTATGTAAAAATTATGATATAATTATTGCATTACTTTCAACTATTATAATAAAATTATTCTTAACTAAGAAGTTTTATAATGGCAACTAGTAATACAAAAGAGAAAAGAGGTTTTAAATGAGAAATAAGTCTTTTAATACATTTATTTTAACTATTTTATTAGTAATATGTACATCTTTAAGCAGTGTAGCAAATGGATTAAGTAATACGGGCGATATACCTGGTATAATTGCACAATCAGCAATCGTTATGGATATGGATACAGGAGAAGTTATTGCATCAAAAAATGCCCAAATTCAAAGGCCTGTGGCAAGTACAATAAAACTATTAACATCCTTAGTTTTTGCAGAAAATATTTCTAAGGGAGAAGTAATACCATTTACACAAGAATCACTAAAAACTACTCAAACAGCACTTAATAACTTGAAAAGAATAAATGTGGGTGACAAAATTTCAAGTGATGATCTTATGAAAGCTGTTATGGTTTACTCAGCAAATGATGCTGCATATTTAATGGCAGACTCTGTGGCAGGAAATTACAAGGATTTTGTAAAAATGATGAATGATAAAGCCAAAACCCTTGGCTTAAAAGATACAAAAGTAGTAAATCCATGTGGCCTGGAAACTAATGCAGTAGATCCAGATAATAAAGAAATTAATATATCAACAGCTTACGATATAGCAGTAATAGCAAAAGAAGCTTACAAAAACCAATGGATTAGGGAAACAATATCAGACCAAAGTTCAAATATAACAATTAATATAGAAGGAGAAGCTGTACCAATTAAATTAAGAAACAAAATTCTTGGTCAATATGGTAATGTGGGTGGAAAAACAGGTAATGAAGTTCAAGCGGGTCATTGTTTTGTTGGTTTCTTCCAAAGAGAAGGCAGAAATCTAGTTACTGTAGCTCTTAATTCTGATTATGGTATAGATGGTACAAATGTATTTAATGATACAAAAACTATTGTGGATTATGGTTTTGGGGCTGAAAAACAAGTATTTAAAAAAGCTGGAGAAGAAGTTGGTACAATTGAACTTCAATACAGAAGGTACGGTATTATTGGACCTAAAAAGAATATAACAGCTCCAGTTATAGCAACAGAAGATATTATGTATTATAAAAATGATATTAATGACGAAAATGCCAAAATAGAATACCATAATGAAAATAAAAGTGCCTGGAAGTTGGCAAATAAAGACGTAAAATTGAATTTTATCCTACCTAACTACTCGTCAGAAGTAAGCGGAAAGGTGGATTTAAATAAACTAAATTTACTTAAAATTTACGCATCATCATTTATTATATTTATAGTAAAAACTTTAATATTACTTGTAATAGTAGCATATAGTATTAGGTTAATAAATCTAAGACGAAAAAGAATGAGAAGAAAAAAAAGAAACAATAGAAAAAGAAAATAATTTTAACTAAAGTGCTAATTTTTAATTAGCACTTTTTAAATTTATTTTTAACCTTTTTTAAGACTTTTTCCCATCATAAACATCATACCAATCATCATAATTGGACAAAGTAAAGAGGATAAACTTGAAAGTGCAAATGCTTTATATCCAAGTATGGGAAGTAAAGCTAAAAGTATAGTTGGTAATAAACAGCATAGACCCATCATCAATCCATGTTTTAAAATCCCTTTTTTATTGTTTCCATCATTATTATTGTGGCAATTCATAATAGTACCTCCATATTTTTATATTTTTTGATATAGTAAATCCAAGTAAATATATAGATATACCTTCTATTTTAAATAGTTCTACTAATGATATATCTACTCTTTTGTATAAAATTTAGCAATTATTTATTTTTTGAGTTATTATAAGGTTTTGTTTGTTTATTTAAATCACAGCAGTCTAGTTTTCCTGGGCCAAAATTTTTTTTATTAGCTTCTTCTAATCTTTTTAAAAATTTTTCTAACCATTTTGGCATATATGACACTCTCCTTTCTATATTTCAGTAAAAAATAATCAAAATCTATAATCACCTTTCTTAATTACATTATATTCAGAAGGTATGAAGAACTTATGAAGAATAAAAATTTATTGAATTTTTTAATGAAATTATATTACATAAGTTAGAGTTTTTAGTATAAATTTATATATCTGAAAAGTGGACACTCAGGCGGCTGTCTGCTATGAAGCATAATATGAACCTCTGAAAATTTTATGATAAAGGGTCAATTAAATTATACGATGGAAATAATATTAGTTGATTATAATGTAAAGATAAATATATGGATATATTAAAAGATATAGAAAATATATTAAAAACTATATAAAAAGGAAGGTGCTAATTTGAGTAAAGTATATTTTATTAAGAACTCAGAATCAGATTATGAAAAACTTGGAAAAGATGCATTAAGGCTTCTAAAAAAGGTAGTGTCAGAAACGAATCATGTATTTGAGAAAGAGGTACCCATAAAGGTTCATTTTGGAGAAAAAGGAAACAAAACTTTTATTCCTCCAATATGTTATGATGAAACTATAAATTACCTAAAAGGAAATGGAATAACTCCATCTTATATTGAAACAAATGTATTATATAGGGGTTCAAGGACTACAACAGAGAATCATATTGAAACAGCAAAATCACATGGCTTCACACAAATCCCAATTACAATAGCAGATGGAGATATTGGAACAGAATATGATGAAATAGAAATAAATAAAGACTATATTAAGACATGCAAAATAGGAAAGGGTTATGGCAAATACAAACAATTTATTGTAATGAGCCATTTCAAAGGCCATGTAGCAGCAGGATTTGGCGGTGCTCTAAAGCAGCTTGCAATGGGTTTTGCATCTAGGGGTGGAAAGCTAGAACAGCATTCTGGAATATCACCTGTAGTAGATGAAGAAAAATGTATATCCTGTGGTATTTGTGTGAAAAAATGCAACTTTGGTGCCATCCAAACTCCAGATACAGCGGTAATTGATGAAAGTAAATGTATTGGCTGCGCTGGGTGTATTGCTGTTTGCCCTAAAGGTGCAATCGAAAACACATGGGGAGGGACTAATTTTCTTGAAAAGCTTTCAGAGTATGCATATGGAGCATCAAAAGATAAAGATATAATATATATTACATTTGTACATAATATTACAAAGGAATGTGACTGCGCTGGCACAGTTATGAAACCTATTGCAGATAATATTGGTATTCTTGCTGCAAAGGATCCTATTGCCTTAGATACAGCATGTCTTGATTTAGTTCAAAAAAACAGTAGAGAAAAGCTTTTTGAAAAAGGTAGAACATCTCTAGAACATGGACAAAAAATTGGACTTGGAACAATGCAGTATGAACTTATTGAAATTAATGCTGTTATTTTGTAATGTAGATCCAGTAGTAGAATATTATAATAAGTAGTTAGAATGTTATTTTATATTTATTTAAATCTCTGTATACACCTAGAAAACTATTTGAATATGGTATAATTAGCATAGAGAGAAATAGTTTTCTAACATAAACTTAAAACTTTGTAAGGGGTGGATATATGAGTTTAGTTATAAGAAAAATAGAAAAACGTGATTACAAAGAAGTAGAAATTTTGATAAGAGAAGCATTTTGGAATGTTTACAGACCGGGATGTAGTGAACATTTAGTAGTGCATAATATTCATGAAGATAAAAAGTCAATTGAAGAGTTGGAATTGGTGGCTGAGTATAGACGCAAAATAGTTGGTCATATAGTTTATACTAAAGGATATATGGGCGGTGTAGACAATAAGACCTTTGCCGCTTTTGGTCCCATAAGTGTTATGCCTGAGTTTCAAAATAAAGATATAGGAAGTAAATTGATAAAAATATCTTTGCAAAAGGCTAAGAGAATGAGATTTTCAGCAGTGTTTATTACAGGAAACGAGAAGTATTATAGTAGATTTGGATTTGAGTCTGCATCAAAATATGGTATTCATTTAGAAGGCATACCTGTAGAGGATCAAGCTCCATTTTTTATGGTAAGATGTCTTGAGGAAGGTGCCTTGAAAGATGTAAATGGTTATTTTGGTTTTGATAATTGCTATAATGTGGATGAGAAAGAGTTGGAAGACTTTGATAAGGGATTTGATGAGAAAAATAAAGAAGTTAGAGAAGGACAATTGGGATTTTAAGTATTTAGAGCATACCCTACGGATGGGTGTGCTCTTTTTGTAGTGTGCATAGCGGAGCTTTGGTATCAAATACCAAAACCTAATGGTGGTACTAGGTTACTTGGAATTCCAACAGTAGTAGATAGAATGATACAATAAGCAATTGCACAAACATTAACTGTGGTGCATGAACCGACTTTTTCTAATAGCAACTATGGCTAAAAGTCAAAATCAAGCAATCAAAAAGTCTTTACAGTATATAAATAAAGGCCATGAATGGGTTGTAGACATGGATTTAAAGAAATGCAACTTTTTGAAAATTATATTGACACTAGGAGGTACCTAGGGTTACTATATAGTAGTAATAAGTAATACTGAATAGAAGTATTACTATATAGTGGTAGTAAGTATTAATGAATAGGAATAGTAAATAATACTGAATGAATGTAATACAAGATGATGAGGTGATTTTTTGGAAAATATTACAGAGATGTTAAAAGGTGTGCTAGAAGGTTGTGTTCTTGAAATCATTAATAAAGAAGAAACATATGGTTACGAGATTACTAAGAAGTTGAATGAGATGGGATTTTCAGATGTTGTGGACGGAACAGTCTATACCATCTTGGTTAGACTTGAGAAAAATAAATTGGTGGAAATTACGAAAAAGAAATCAGATATGGGACCACCAAGAAAATTTTTTACACTAAATGATTCAGGGCGTGAGGAATTAAGGAAGTTCTGGCAAAAATGGGAATTTGTTTCCACAAAAATAAATCAATTAAAGGAGGAAAGAAACAATGCTTGATAATTTTATAAAATTGATAACAGGTGGATTAGAAGAAAAACGTGAATATAAACAAATGATGAAAAGGGTTGATGCACTACCAAAAGATTATAGTTTTGCATTTAAAGAAATTCAAAAGTATATGTATACTGTTGGTGCATCTAATGGTGACAGCACAATATTTAATGATATTACTATATTTATTGATTTAGTAGATTTATTTGAAGTTAGTTGGGCAGATGGAAGACAGGTTATTGATGTTGTTGGAAGTGATGTAGGTAAATTTTCTGATGAGTTCATGAGTGCTTATATTAATGATTCTAAAACATTAGGAGAAAAATTAAATAAAGAAATTATGGAAAAATTTTGCAAGGAGGGAAAATAATAATGATAAAGTTTATTCAAAAAATGATGGGTGATAAAAAAGAGTATAAAGATCAATTGGCAAGGGTAGAAGCATTGCCAGAAGATTATAGATTTGTATTTGAAAAAATCCATGATTATATGTGGCGTTTTGCAGGAGGAGACGGCTCTGATATGGTTAAAACTCAAGGGCAATTAATAGAGTTGTTTGAAATTAGCGCAGCAGATGGAAAGCATGTTCTTGAAGTGACAGGAGAAGATGTTGCTGGATTTTGCAATGAGTTTATGCGTGACACGAAAAAGTGGACGGATAAGTATGGTGAGAAATTAAACCGTAATATGTTGAACAAAATTGGAACAGATAATAATAAATAAATCGGTAAAAGATGTAGATGGATAAAGGGGTTATATTGTGAGGAGGATGGAGAAATGGAAAAAAGTATCATACAAGTTAAGGGTGTAAAGAAATTTTACAAAGATGTAGAGGTACTAAAAGGAGTAGATTTCCAAGTAGAACAAGGGAGTATTTTTGCTTTACTAGGTTCTAATGGATCAGGGAAAACAACAATGATTAAAATTATGGCAACTCTACTTAAAGTAGATGAAGGAAGTGTTATAATCAATAATTTTGATATGGAAAAAAATCCTGGTGACATTAGAAATTCTATTAGTCTTACTGGTCAGTTTGCCGCTATTGATGAAATTTTGACTGGACGTGAAAATCTTCAAATGATAGCAAAACTTAGACATCTTAAAGATCCAAAAAAAGTATCAGATGAGTTAATTAATCGTTTTGGAATGACAGAGGCAGCAGATAGAAGAGTTGCTACTTATTCTGGAGGTATGAAAAGAAGAATTGATATTGCAATGAGCCTTGTGGGAAATCCAAAGATTATTTTCTTAGATGAGCCAACAACAGGTCTAGATCCCCAAGCACGTCAAGAAGTTTGGACCACTGTAAAAGAGTTAGCAAATGGAGGCACGACAGTGTTCTTAACAACGCAGTATTTAGAGGAAGCAGAACAACTTGCAGATAAAATAGCTATTCTTCATGGAGGAAAAATAATTGCCCTAGATACATTAGAAGGACTGAAAAAATTATTTCCACCTGCAAAAGTTGAGTATGTGGAAAAACAACCTACATTGGAAGAAATATTCTTAACAATTATTGGGAGAGGAGAGGAAAAATAAATGGAATTTACAAATAAATATTTTTTCAAAGACATGAGTGTTATGTTTCAACGCTCTATGCGTCATGTTTTTAGAAGCATAGATACTATTATTACAGTTAGTATTACACCAATTATAATGATGTTGTTATTTGTTTATGTATTTGGTGGAGCTATAGAGACAGGTGCAGAAAATTATGTCAATTATTTATTACCAGGTATAATGTTAATGTCTGTTGGCAGTGGGATTGCATATGTGGCTTACCGTTTGTTTACAGACAAACAACGAGGTATTTTTGAACGTTTTCACTCTATGCCGATTTCTCGTTCCACAGTGTTATGGGGTCATGTATTAACTTCATTAATTTCCAATGGAATTTCTGTAGTAGTGATTATATTTGTTGCATTATTAATGGGATTTCGTTCTTCGGCAGGAATACTTCAATGGTTAGGTGTATGGGGGATTCTTGGGATTTTTACACTTGCTTTAACTTGGATTGCAGTAATAGCAGGACTTTTAGCTAAAACACCAGATGGTGCAAGTGCATTTTCTTATCCAATAATATTTTTACCTTTTATCAGTTCTGCTTTTGTACCAACTCAGACTATGCCTTCAGTAGTAGGTGCTTTTGCAGAGAACCAACCTGTAATGCCTATAGTAGAAGCTATCCGTAATTTATTAGAAAATCAACAAGTAGGAAGTGATATTTGGGTTGCCCTTGCTTGGTGTATAGGAATAACAGTTGTTGCTTATGTCTTTGCAATGAAAGTTTATAAAAAAATATAAATAAATAAAGAAAAGACTATCCTAGTAAGGTCCATTTGGTATTAGTTGCTAATGAGGGATAGTCTTTTTTATCTATGTATGATTAAATGTTTTATAACTATATTGTAAGAGTAAGTTATAAATTTAAAAAATAAAAACTAAACAAGGAGAAATATAATGAAAAAATATACTAATCAAGAAATAGAAAATACATTAGCTGTAATAGATTCTTTAATTAAGAACTGTGAAAAAATACAGCCTAAATTCAAAGAAGGGACATCACAATTTTCTCTTATTAGAAATCGTATAAAGGCTTTATATATTTCACAAACTTTAATGTCAAATGAAGAGTATGAGTATACACAAGAAGAATTATTAAAAGCAGAAGCACCAGTGGCTTCTATTATTAGTAAAAGCGAAAAAGCTATGATTAATTCAAAAGAAGGGACAGGGACATATACACGTTTAAAAAAGATAATTGATGCAATGACAATTTCATTGGATTATATTCAAGAGGCTATTAAGTAATATGCCTAAATTAATAGAAAGCTAATTTATTATGATAATTTGACTATTTGTATTATAATTTTAGTATATAAAATTGAAAAACTTATTTCTTTCATTTAATATGAAGCATGGTTGTAATAGAAGTATGTCATTTTCTATTTATTAAAATTTAAAACTGGAAGGTGAATATGGTGTTTAGTAAGTTGTATGGAGATATAATAAATAAAATTAATGATGGAAGTCAATGTGTAATGTTAACTTTCTTAGAAGGTAAAGATAATAATGAGGGTTATATAAAAGATAAAATTCTAATGACAGAAAATGATACACTTAATGAAAGTCTGCCCTTAGATAGGGCTATATATGAAAAAATTAATAGTGCTATTTCTTTGGGCCAAATCCAAATAATTAATACTGATAAGGATAAATTATTAATAATAGAACCATTTTTTACAAAACCAAGGCTAATAGTTTTTGGTGGTGGGCATATTTCTAAACCTTTATGTGAATTTGCCTCTAGAGTTGGTTTTTCTGTAACAGTTATAGATGATAGACCTTATTTTGCTAATAATATGCGATTTCCCCAGGCAGAAAAAGTTATTTGTGAAGATTTCAAAAAATCCTTTGAGCAACTTACATTAAAAGAAAGCGACTTTATTGTTATAGTTACAAGGGGACATAGACATGATGGATTGGTTTTAAGAAATGTGGTAAATCATAATTTAAAGTATCTTGGAATGATTGGATCAAAACGAAGAGTAAAAGGCATGATGGAAGAACTACTTTTAGAAGGATATTCCAAAGAGGCTCTAGATAAAGTTAATGCACCTATTGGTATTGATATAGAGGCAATAACACCGGATGAAATAGCCATATCAATAGTATCACAACTTATCTCATATAAAAACAAGTTAATTATAAATAATAAATCTAAAAAACATTCTTATGCTGAATTTGACATTGATGTTATTTCCAATATAAATACAGAAGATTCAACACCGAGGTCTGTACTTACCATACTTTCCTCCAAAGGTTCTGTTCCAAGAAAAGCTGGAGCGAAGATGATTGCCTATGTGGACGGAAGAACATTTGGTAGTATAGGTGGAGGATGCAGTGAAGCGGGAGTATTAAATAAGGCTAGATCTATGATGTTATCCTCAGTGAAAGGTTATGCAATTGAACATGTGGACATGACTGGTGAAGTGGCTGAATCTCTGGGAATGGTTTGTGGTGGAACTATGGAAGTATTAATAGAAGTATTTTAAAACATTAAAATGGGAGTTTTTTATGGAACTAAAGAAGATTTTGATTATAGAAGATGAAGAGAAAATTGCAAGATTTATCCAATTGGAGCTTAAATATGAAGGCTACGAAGTGGATATTTGTCATGATGGAAGAGAAGGATTAAATAAAACACTAAAAGGTAATTATGATTTAATAATCTTAGATGTAATGTTACCATCTCTTAATGGTATGGAAGTTCTAAGACGTATTAGACAAAGTAGTGATATACAAGTTATCATGTTGACAGCAAAAGATGATGTAATGGATAAAGTTATGGGATTGGATATTGGAGCCGATGATTATATGACTAAGCCCTTTGCCATAGAGGAATTATTGGCAAGAATAAGGTTATCATTTAAAAGAATGAATAAAAGTAATACTTCAGTTGATACTAATGATGAAATAACAAGTATTGGTGGTCTTTTTATAGATGATAAAAAACATATTGTAAGTTACAAAGATGATGAAATTGAGCTGACAAAAAAAGAATATGATTTGCTTAAATATCTAGTAGACAATAAAAATATGGTTCTTACTAGAGATATGATAGTTAAAAATATTTGGGGATATGACTTTATTGGGGATTCCAATGTGGTTGATGTGTACATAAGATACTTAAGAACAAAAATTGATAATAAGTTTAATATTAATCTGATTAATACCGTAAGGGGAGTGGGGTATCAAATCAAAGATGAGTAAAATAAAAACACACACGGACTTTCTTAAGGAGAAGATAAGATTTTCCATAAAAGCTAGAATAACTCTAAATTATTTATTGTGCTATATAGGGCTTTGTATTATGAGTAGTGTTGGTATATATTTTTCCTTAGATAAAGTAATTTCAAATATAAGTTATCAAAATAAAATGTCTATCATTGCTTTAATAATTGTATTCCAAATTATACAAGGATTTATTTTATTATTTAGTAGTATGAGTATATCAAAGAAAGCTCTTCATCAAGTTGATATTATGATAGATGATGTGAAGGATATATCTTTTAAAAATTTAAATAAAAGACTTGACGTATCTGGGGTAAAAAATGAGCTTAAAGATTTGGCCAGAACATTCAATGCAATGCTAGATAGTTTGGAGAAATCTATGGAAGTACAAAATCAATTTGTATCTGATGCATCTCATGAACTTAGAACACCTTTAGCCATTATTCAAGGATATTCAAATTTATTAACTAGATGGGGAAAAGATGACAAAGAGGTGCTAGAAGAATCTGTTAATGCCATAAAAGAAGAAGCGGAAAGTATGAAAAAATTAATAGAAAGTCTTTTATTTTTATCAAGAGGAGATAAAAAAACACAAATTATTAAAAAAACAGATTTTCAACTGGATTGTTTAATTGATGAAGTAATAAAAGAAAGTAAAATGATAGATGAAAATCATAATATAATATGTAATAATAATGAAAAAATATGTATTCATGGGGATAAAGGTCTTATAAAGGAAGCCATAAGAATTTTCATGGATAATAGTATAAAATATACTCCAGAAAATAAAACCATAAAGCTAAATACATTTTTAAAAACTAATGGTGTTTATATAGTTATTGAAGATGAAGGTATTGGAATTTCTAAAGAAGATCAATCTAAAATTTTCAATAGATTTTATAGATGTGATGAATCAAGAAATAAAAATACTGGTGGCAGTGGTTTAGGTCTAGCCATTGCAAAATATATAGTTGAAGAACACGGAGGAATAATAAAAATCTATAGCAAGATTAATGAAGGAACTATAATTTCTGTAGAACTTAATTTTTAATCTAATTTTAATGTTAGTCTAATTTGTTACTAAGGTTTAAAGAATATACTATAAATATAAATTAATAAAAAAGGAGAAATAAAAATGATAGAAATAACAATGGAACAAATAGACAGCGTTAGAAATAGAGCGAATGTAGGATATAAAGAGGCTAAGGCAGTTTTAGAGAAATTTGATGGAGACATAATAGAAGCAATATTATATTTGGAAGAAGAACAAAAAGTTAAACCAGACTTAAAAAGAACTAGTTCAACACTTTTTGGAAAAATGAAAGATATATTTAATAAACTAAATAACATAGATATTGAGATATACAAAAATGAAAAAACTATTCTAAATATGCCATCTACGGTATTAATAGTAGCATGTATTATAGCTTTGCCTTTTGTTATAGCAGGTGGAGTTATAGCTGTATTTACTGGATATAAAATAAAAATACACAACAATAACAAAGATGAAAATTTCACTGATGTTAAAGATGTAATAGAAATAGTAAAGAAATAATAATAAATGCAATTATAGTACATTTTATGAGGAGTAGATATTTTACCTACTCCTTTTTCTATTATTAGAAGTTTTTAAAGTACATGCTAGAAGACCTACACAATGGCAAATATGGTATAATGTGATTATATTTTTACAGTTATATTTAATAATAAAATGGATGTGGCAAAAGTTAATTAAAAGGAGGATAAATAATGATTCAGTCAGTAGTGCATATTGCATTAGTAGTAAAAGATTATGATGAGGCAATAGATTTTTATACAAAAAAACTTAAATTTGAATTAATTGAAGACACATATCAGCCAGAACAAGATAAAAGATGGGTGGTAGTATCTCCATCTGGTTCAAACGGAACAACAATATTACTTGCAAGAGCATCTAAACCAGAACAAGAGGTTTTTATAGGTAATCAAACAGGGGGAAGAGTTTTTCTTTTCTTAGGAACTGATGATTTTTGGCGTGATTATAATGAAATGAAAAACATAGGTATAGAATTTGTTAGAGAACCTAAAGAACAGGATTATGGAACTGTTGCTGTATTTAAAGATTTGTACGGGAACCTATGGGATTTAATAGAGTTTAATGAAAATCATCCAATGTTCAAGAGGGTTAAATAAATGCTGATGGCTATGGTTAATGTTATGTATATTTAAGAGGTCAATAAAGTATATTTATAAAAATTATGTCAATAAAATATGAGAACACCAGAACTTAGTTTTTGGTGTCCTTTAGTGTGCATTATTATCCGAAAATATAACTAATAATTATAAAATAGAGTAATAAGGGCAAAATTATTATAATAATAATTTAAAATATTTACTGTTAAAATAATGAAGGAGTAGGCTATGGAGAAAAAATTACTATATATAAGTGTTAACTCAAAGCCAGAGCACTTATCATCATGTAAAACTGTTGCTAGAACATTTATCAATAAGTTTTTAGAAAAATATAAAGATTTTAAAGTTGAAGAAGTTGATTTGTACAAAGACCATATTCCAAGACTAGAATATCAATATTTTGAGGATAGAAATTGTGTTATAAAAGAAGAAGCTGCAAAGAAATTACCGCAAAAAGACCAAGATGAAATAAAAATAATAAGAGACTTATGTGAACAATTCAAAAGTGCTGATATGTATGTAATAGCTGCACCTATGTGGAGTTTATCTTTTCCTGCACCACTTAAAGAGTATATTGACTGCATAGTTCAAGTTGGAAAGACAATTACTTTTGAAAAGGGTAAGAAACCACAAGGGTTACTAAATGATAAGTATAGAGCTTTAGTTTATGTTGAATCTGCTGGAGGAAATATACCTTTACTACTAGATCCTATAATGGACAAGGGTGAAAACTATGTATCAAGCATAATGAAAACACTGGGAATTAAAAAAGTTAATGAGATTAAAGTGGATAATACTGGAACAACAGAAGAAGAAAGAAAAGATGCTCTAAATAAAGCTGATAATGAAATAGACGATATACTTAATAATTTTAAATTTTAACTTGAAATTTAAGCCCTATCAAAATATTGATAGGGCTCATTTTTTAATTATTGTAATGTGAAAGATTAAAAAATAGAAATAAATTCATGTGATTATATTTTATATACTTATATATTAGACAAAGTAATAGAGTAAAACACAGAAGACTTATTATTGGAGTTAAGTTGTAAAAAATTCTTGGGATCATCAGAGAAAGAACCCATTGATAAATTGTTAAGAAAAGTATATTTGACAAATTATACATTATTATATACAAAATTCGTCACCTATAATAAATTTTAAAAAGGATTTTGGTGATTTATAAAGAATTATTATAGTTTGAAAACTTAATTATTAAAAGTACAAAACGTTGAAAGTGATATAAGTTAAATACATAGCTATAGATAATGCAAGGAGAATTATATGATGAATAAGACTAATATAGATAAAATAAATTTAAATGATTTTACTCTACCTGCGAAAATGGATTATGACAATGAGTATTATTCAAATTTAAATGATAAATTAAAAGATTATGAAAGATATATTGAAAATATAAATGGTATTTCACAAGATACTATTGAAAATGTAAAAAGTAACGTAAAATCAATAATTGAAAGTATAGAAAGTTATTATAATGCAGATATAGCAAATGCTAAGAATAAAATATTGGAATTATTAAAAAAATACACCGACAATAAGTTTATAGTATCATATTTAGATAAAAGCTTTGCATTTAGAGGTATAGCACCATTTGCAGATTTAATTGACGAAAGAAAAGATGGGTATATAGATGACTATGATAATATGAATAGTTACCCACTATCTTTTTTTAAAGCTAGGGTAGGTTATTCCAATTTTGACAAGAAAGATATGTTACATATACCGTTTTGTAGACGTGAACTAGTATCTACACAAAGGTTTAGTATACCGGGGATCCCTTGTTTATATTTAGGAACAACATCTTATGTGTGTTGGTTAGAAATGGATAAACCTCAAGATAATGTATTTAATGTGTCTTCATTTAAACTACCTGAAAATTTAAAAATATTAAATTTAGTCATTGATCAAACACTGATTAATAATCAAGCAAAAAATAGTATGCAATTTAGTGATGACAAAAGAGAAGATAATATCAAATTATTAGAAAATATGATAGAAATATTTCCTTTGGTATATGCAACCTCATTTTCTATTAAGAATAAAGAACGAAAATTTAAATCTGATTATATAGTTTCACAACTAATAATGCAGTGTTTAAGTGAATTAAATATTGATGGAATAGCTTATGCTTCTAAAAAAGTTAATGATAGCAAAATAGCATTCCCTCAGTGTGTAAATCTAGCAATTCCAATGAAATCAAATAAAAAATTTATATTTAACAGTGAAAAAGATTACTATGCAAATATATGTAAGGATATTTTATTGACAGATCCAGTTAATTTATCTGAATTTATAAAACTAGGCGGAAAAAAGCTATGGTGTGATAAAAACACTTATTCTAATGGGGTATTTAGTTATGGTTGTGGTATGGAAAGTAATATTGCTTTAGGAAACATATATGTAGAATATAGAGATACTGAATTTGCAAATTTTGATAAATACCTTGTCACTTTAGAACATAAAAAATCAGAAATCTTTAATAATGAATAGATAGTTTCTAATAAAAAAATAAGTACTTATAGACACATACACTAACGAATATATTTATTATGTATTAAATAGAAATGAAATGGGGAATGTGAGTGAATCAAGAAAATGATAAAGAAAAACTTATAAGACTCTTTGAGTTTTTGAAACAATATAATAATATAAAGAATCCGGTAATACAAGATATAAACAAACAACAATGGAATAAAAATTTAGATAATATTCCTAATCATGAGGATATAATAAACAATATTTATAAATCAGAAGAAGATCAAATATTAATTGTAAAAAAACCAGAACTTAGAAATTGTCCAAGTCCTTCTAAAACAATAGAATCATGGATTGAAGGAGAATGGAAGAATCCTAAAAAAAATATAACAAATAAAAAAAGTATAGATATATTTAATAATAATTATGACTTGAAAGATGAAAAATCAAAAAAATATATTAATATAAAATTTGAAGAAGACGAAAAAAGGGTAATTGAATTTAAAAATTGGAGTGAAGATAGGATAAAATGGTGTAAATCTGAAATCCTATCTAGAGAATGTGATGACTTATATAATGAATTATTTTCATTGTATTCAACTTTAAAAAAAGATTCAGAGTCACTAGAATTAGTTTTCGGAGATGGAAATTTAATTTATAAAGATCTAAAGTATGGCTATATAAATCATCCAATTATACTTCAATCTATTAAACTAGAGTTTAATGCAAGTGTTCCTAAATTTTCTTTAGTAATAGGGGAGAAAGAATCGGAATTATACAAGAGTATCTTTAATAGTGTTCCAGGTGCAAACCATGAAATATTAAGAGATTTATATAAAGAGTTTGATGATGATTTAGTAGCTCCAAATGATTTGTCAAAAAGTAAATCATTTTTAAATAGATTAGCGCATGCACTATCGCCAAGTAGTCAGTTTGTAGATAATTTTAAAGATATTAAAAATGAGTATGAATATCCACAAATATATATGAAGCCTATTTTATTCTTGAGAAAAAGAAATTTAGGCTTTGGTGTAGCTATAGAATCAATTATAGAAGATTTAAATTCAAATTATAATCCACCAAGTTTTTTAGAGGAAGTTGTTGGAGTTGAAAGTAATTATAAAGGTAATGCTCAGAATGATAATAGCATGAAGAATTCTTCTCTATATACGAATGGAATAGACCAAAACATTTTACTTACAAAGCCAGCTAATGCAGAACAGTTAACAGTAGCAAAACAACTTGAAAGACATGGTGCAGTTTTAGTTCAAGGTCCTCCTGGTACAGGAAAAACCCATACAATTGCAAATATGGTAGGTCATTTACTATCGCAAGGTAAAAGCATTTTAATTACAAGTTATAGTGAAAAAGCATTAGCAGTATTGAAAGATAAAGTCACTGAGAACCTTCAGTCTTTATGCTTAAGCCTGTTATCTACAACGGAAAGTAAAATGGAAATGGAAAGAACTTTAGATGGAATAAATGAAAATAGGTCAAGATTGGAAGTTGAAAATCTAAAAGAAAATATACTAAAATTAGAAAAAATTAGAGAAGAATATATTATAAAATTAGATGATTTAAAATTACAATTAAAAGAAGCTAGAATGAGTGAATACACTAATATCTCAATAGGTGGAGAAGAGTATAACCCTATTGAAGCCGCAAAGTTTATTAAGCAACATAAAGAATACGACTCATGGATACCATCACCAATTACTTTAGGATATTTACCTTCATTAACAGATGAAGAAATTGAAGAGTTATATTTAAGTAATAAATCAATCTCAATGGAAGAAGAAAAAGAGTATGACTCATCTCTACCTAGCATAGAGGAACTTATTACACCTATTGAGTACAATAGTTTAATAAATAAAAAGAGAACATTTGATCAAAATAAACTAAATAAAAATTTATCTGTATGGGAAAAAGATATATCACAATGTGATAGAAATGAGCTAACTGATTTAGTTAATGAAATAAAAAGAGCTTTATCAGCCATTGATACGAAAAAAGAATGGAATATGGCTATAATTCAAGATTCTAGTGAAGAGATATTAAAACAAAATTGGCAGCATTTAATTGATGATATCAATGAGGTTTATGAATTATCAATAAATATATCAGAAGATATTATAAAATATGAACCTAAAATAGTATATGAAGGCAATGAAATTGATATAAAAAATCAAATCAATACAATTATAACTAGATTAGAGAGTGGAGGAAAACTAAGTAAGCTATATTTATTATTAAATTTGGATACTAAAAAATTTATAAATATGTGCGCTATAAATGGTAATACACCTAAAACAATAGAACATTATAGAATACTTAGCAGATATCGTGATTTGTTGGAGGCTAGAGAGAATTTACGAAATAGATGGAACAGACAAATTGCAAATCTAGGTGCTGATAGTGCAGATAAAATGGGAGAGAAAATAGAAATTACATGTAAAAAATATTGTGAAATTATAAAAAGAAATACTAACTGGTATGAAAAAGAATGGGAACCGATTATACACAAATGCATTGAATATGGAATAAACATATCAATAATAGATAGTAAACAAGAAATATCTACAGATAAATATAGCAGGATAAAATTTATTAAAAATGAACTAGGATTAAAAATAATAGATATATTAGAAGCACAAATTTATAGAATTGACTATTATAAAATTAAAAAGCAGCAGATTAAATTAGAGAATATAATAAATCAATATGTAAATAAGGAAAATAGTCAAATAATAAAACTACTTCAAAGTGCAATCATAAATGAAGATAGAAATTTATACAAAGAAGCGTATGAATCTATAGAATCAATTATGAATTTATCTAAGAATATTATTAGAAGAAGAACATTATTAGGCAAGCTAGCAAAATCAGCTCCAAAGTGGGCGGAATTAATTAGAAGTAGAAATGATGAATTTGGAAACGATAAAATAAATGGAAGTATTAAGGAAGCCTGGAAGTTTAGACAATTCACTGATATTTTAGAAAAAAGAAATAGCCTATCAATAGAAAATATCCAATCACAAATTAATAATTTAGAGCAATTATTGAGGGGAAATACTACAGATTTAGCATTTAATAAAGCTTGGTTATATAAATTATTACAATTTGAAAACAATAAAGATGAAATACGAGCAATAGAAGGATGGAGACAATTAATTAGAAAGATAGGTAAAGGAAAGGGAAAGAAATCAGAAGTATTAAAATCTGAAGCTAGAAAATTAATGCCAAAATGTCAAAATGCTGTGCCAGTTTGGATTATGCCACTTATAAAAGTAGTGGAAAATTTCAATCCTAAACAAAATAAGTTTGATGTAGTAATAATTGATGAAGCTAGTCAAGCAGATGTTATGGCATTAGTTGCATTATATCTTGGTAAACAAGCTATAATAGTTGGAGATAATGAGCAAGTAAGTCCAATGGCTATAGGAGAGAAGATAGAAGACTTAGATAGGTTAACTAAAGAATATTTATATGATGTTCCTAATCATTTTTTATATTCAGGGAAATCATCTATTTATGATTTAGCCCAAGCAGGGGGATACCAGCCTGTAAAACTAAAAGAACATTTTAGATGTGTTGCGGATATTATAGGTTATTCAAACTTATTATCTTATAATGGAGATATAAAACCATTGAGAGATACAAGTAATGTAACTGTTGGAGAACCAATAATTACATATAAAGTTAAAAATGCACAATGTGATAAAAAAACTAATTGTAAAGAAGCACAGACTATAGTTTCATTAATATTAGCATGTTGTGAGCAAGAAGAATATAAAAATATGACATTTGGAGTAATTACATTAAAGGGTGAGAAACAAGCAGATGATATTAATAGACTACTTCAAAATAATATGACACCTATTGAATATGAAAGAAGAAATATACTTTGTGGTAATTCAGCAAATTTTCAAGGAGATGAAAGAGATATAATATTTTTATCTATGGTTGATATGAATTATTCAGACACACCAATGAGATTATATAGCAATGGGCCAGATGATTCATATAAAAAGAGATACAATGTTGCAATGAGTAGAGCTAAAGACCAAGTTTGGGTAGTACATTCTTTAAATATGGAAACAGATCTGAAAGTTGGAGATTTAAGAAGAAATCTTTTAGAGTATTGTCAAAACTATAAATCTAGAAAGAAAGAATTAGAAAAAAATATTACTAAAGCTGAATCAGAATTTGAGAAAAGGGTGATGAAATATCTAATTGAAAGAGGGTATAAAGTAGTTCCTCAATGGGAAGTGGGAAGTTATAGAATTGATATGGTTGTTATGGACAATGAAAATAAAATAGCTTTAGAATGTGATGGTGAAAAGTGGCATGGAGAAGACAAACTAGAAGCAGATATGAATAGACAATCCATATTGGAACGTCTGGGATGGAGATTTATTAGAATAAGAGGAAGTGAATTCTTTAAAGATGAAGAAAGTTCAATGAAAAAGGTTATAGATAAATTAAATTATGTAGGTATTTATCCAGTTGATGACTATGAAGAAGTATCTGTAGATAGTGATAATAGTTTAAAGGATAAAATTACTGCTAGGGCACAAGAGATTAGAGATGAGTGGTATCAGAAAGAAGAAAGTGGTATTTGAATAAATAATTAGGAAGAGTAGAAATATTTTTTCTAAAATTTATAAAATAAACAAAAGGCGTTGCAAAAAATGTAACGCCTTTTAAAATATGTTAAAACTCCCACAAAAATTGGTATAATATACATATACCAAAAAAGGAGGAACATTATGATTTCAAAAGAAATAGCAACTAGAGTGCTAGAAAAATGCCTAATCACAGGTGGGGATTTTGCAGAAATCTTTGAAGAAGACTGTATAAATAACAACCTAAGTCTTATAGATAGTAAAATAGAAAACGTCCTAGGGGGAAGAACTTACGGAATAGGAATAAGAATTTTCAAGGGGTTCAACAGCGTTTACGCGTACACAAACGACAACTCACTTCAGTCTATGCTAGACACTGCTTACAAAGCAGCTTTAGCTCTAGGAAAAGTTACAAATGAAGAAAAAATAATAGTACTAAACAATTGCAAAAGAACTACAAACATTAACCAAATAAAACTAAGTCCAAATAGTGTGGATTACCAACATAAAATAAATGTAATGAAAAAAGCTTACAAAAGTGCAAAAGATTTCAACTCTGACATTTCACAAGTAAGTGTAAACTACTTAGATAAAGAGCAAAATGTACTAATTGCCAACACTGAAGGCTTATATACAGAAGACAAAAGAGTAAGAACTAGACTTTCTATAACTTCAGTGGCATCAAAAGGAAATGAAAATCAAACAGGACATGAAGGGCCTGGAGCTTGCAAAGGCTTTGAATTGTTTGAAAATATAGATCCAGAGTATTATGGAAAAGAAGCTTCAAGAGTGGCATATACTATGCTAAATGCGAAAAACTGTCCAGCAGGTCAAATGACTGTTGCCATAGACAACGGATTTGGAGGAGTTATCTTCCACGAAGCTTGTGGACACTCTCTTGAAGCAACATCAGTTGCCAAGGGTAACTCAGTATTTACTGATAAAATAGGTCAGCAAATTGCATCTAGCAAAGTTACTGCCATAGATGATGGAACTATACCAAATCACTGGGGCTCTGCCAACATAGATGATGAAGGAACTCCAACTCAGAAAAATGTATTAATAGAAAATGGAATTTTAAAATCATACATGGTAGACAAATTAAATGGAAGAAGAATGAAGACTGCACCTACTGGAAGCTCCCGTAGACAAAGTTACAAATTTGCTCCAACTTCTAGAATGACAAACACATTTATAGCAGCAGGAACAGATAAAACAGAAGATATTATTAAATCTATAGACAATGGTCTTTATGCAAAGAAAATGGGTGGAGGTTCTGTAAACCCTGTAACTGGAGAGTTTAACTTTGCTGTAGCAGAAGGATATTTAGTTAAAAATGGTGAGATAAAAGAAGCAGTAAGAGGAGCTAGCTTAATAGGCAAGGGAAGTGAAGTTCTGATGAATATAGATATGGTTGGTGACAATTTAGCTCAGGCTCAAGGAATGTGTGGTTCGGTTTCTGGCTCTATTCCAACAAACGTAGGTCAGCCTATGATAAGAGTAAAAGAGATAACAGTTGGTGGAAGGAGTGAAGAATAGATGGAATTTTTACAATTTAAGAACTTATTATTTGAAAAAGCAAAAATTGCTGGATTTAATGAGTGCGAGATTTATTTTAGTGATGGTGAAAGCATAAGCATCTCTGTTTATGAAGGAGAAGTGGAAAAGTATAATTTAGCCAAGTCTTTTGGACTTTCTTTTAGAGGAAAAATCAACAATAAAATGGGTTACTCTTATACTGAAATATTAGATGAAGCTGCCATTGATATGTTAATTAATAGTGCTAAAAACAGTGCTACTTTGATTGAAAACGATGATGAAACCTTTATTTATGTAGGAGATAAAACATATAGTGAAGTAAAAACTTATTCTAAAGAATTGGAAAATATAGATCCAGGTAAAATGATAGATTTAGCATTAGATTTAGAAAAAGAATCTAAAAACTACTCAGAGAAAGTTGTAAATATAAATGGTTGCAAAATTTCTTATTCTTCATCAAACTATGGTATATACAATACAAAGGGATTGGAACTTACTAATAAAAATAATATTCTAACTTCTTATGTAGTGCCAGTAGTACAAGATGAAAGTGGGAAAAATGATGGAGTAGGCTATGTGGTAGCATCTTCTTTAGATGAAGTTAAACCAATAGAAATGGCAGCTCAAGGTGTGGAGGAAGCATTATCAAAACTAGGTGGAAAAAGTATACCATCAGGTAATTATAAAACAATCATATATAACGAAGCTATGGTGCAATTATTAGAAACATTCGCATCAACTTTCAGTGGAGATGCAGCACAAAAAGGTCTTTCACTTTTAAAAGGAAAAGAAGGGCAAATGATAGCTTCACCAATTGTTACCATAGTTGATGATCCACTAATGGAGGGTGGTCTTGCATCAGCACCTTTTGACGATGAAGGAGTGGCAACTTTTACAAAGGAATTAGTTTATAAAGGAAAGCTAAACACATTACTTCATAACTTAAAAACAGCTCATAAACAAGGTGTAAAATCTACAGGAAACGGGTTCAAAGCTTCTTATGCTTCATCTGTTAATGTCATTGAGAGCAACTTATATCTTAGAAAAGGCGAAAAGTCTTTTGAAGACTTAATGAGTGAAATAGGTGAAGGTGTGATTATAACAGATTTAGCAGGACTTCATTCAGGAGCAAACACTGTAAGTGGAGATTTCTCTCTTGCAGCAAAAGGTTTCTATGTGGAAAATGGTAAGAAAACTTTCCCAGTGGAGCAAATTACACTAGCTGGAAATTACTTTGATTTACTTAAAAACATAGTAGCTGTAGGAAATGATTTAAAATTCCCTATGAGTAATGTTGGTTCACCATCAGTAATAGTAGAAGGACTTTCAATAGCAGGAAAATAATAAATGGATAAAATATATGATAATGGAGATTTGACTATTCAAGGTGACTATTTTGACTATAATTAATTTAATAAATTCATAATATAAAAGATAGTGAATGCAACATAATTTCACTATCTTTTTACATAACGCTCTTTAATATAATTCATCTTCTTCCACTTGAATCAAACCTTTAGAAGATAAAAAATCATCCTGTAAATCTAAAATCATTTCTATATCATCTTTAGATATATTTCAAGCACATCTATTATATATAAACTCTATCATCTCTTCTATTGAAACTGTTATTTCATGCACAATAAATATCCTCCTGAATTTGTAATATAAACATTATAATACAACAAAATAGGTCAAAATAAAAGATTTAGAAACCTGAATTATATATTTGTCTGATTTAATTATATAATTCAGGAAAAATAATACAAATTAATTAAAAATATTTTTCACCAATTGCTTCTATATCTTTAAGAACTTTAGCATATTCATATCCCTTTTCTGTAAGAGAATACTCCACCTTAGGAGGAAGTTCGTTATATACTTTCTTCAATAATAATCCATCATCTTCAAGTTCTTTAAGTTTCTCGTTTAACACCTTATGGCTAACACCACTGGTAACTCTTTGCAATTCTAAAAAGCGTTTTGTACCATCTAGTAGATGGCAAAGTATAACAGCCTTCCATTTTCCTCGAATAAGCTCAAAGGCCCAGTCAAGTTTGCATACATATTTTTTATCATCTTTACTTATCAAAAAATCACCTCAAAACTCAATTATCTCTGTCCTTCTAGTTTAAACTATTTAAGACAATAATATAATACTTACCTTTAGGTAACTATTAAAACTTACAAAAAAGTTCGTACTTTTTAATATTTATAAGACAAAGTATACTAGATTCATAAACAACAAAACTTAGGAGGAAGATAAAATGAAAACTGTTTTTGATAAAAGCAAATTATTAAACATGGATATGAAAAATAGATTTTTTAGAGGAGCACTTTGGGAGGACTTAGCAGATGAGAAAGGTCATTTAACACCAGAGTTATCTGCCATATATGAAGAATTAGCAAAGGGTGGAGCATCAACTTTAATAACAGGATATGCTTTTGTAACAGAAGATGAGCAACCTAATCCTGGCATGATGGGAATATATGATGATTCTTTTATACCAGAATACAAAGAATTTACAGACAAAATTCACAGTTTAGGTTCAAATATAATAATGCAAATTGTTTATGGTGGATTTATGACTAATTACAAGGTAGGAGAAAGAACAATCTGGGGACCATCAACTACAAAAAATGAAGTAACTGGAACTTGGGCAAAGGAAATCACTAAGGAAGAAATTAAATATTTAGTAAAATCTTATGGTGAGGCAGCTCGTAGAGTAAAAGAATCAGGATTTGATGGAGTAGAGATACATGGTGGACATGGGTATTTACTTAGCCAATTTTTATCACCTTACTACAACAAAAGAGAAGATGAATACGGTGGAAGTATAGAAAACAGAGGAAGAATAATTTTTGAAATATATGAAGCTATTAGAAAAGAAGTAGGCGAAGATTTCCCAATACTTATAAAATTGAACTCTGCTGATTATATAAAAGAAGGTGGATTAACTGAAGAAGATAGTTTATACGTGGCTAAAAAATTAGCGGTCTTAGGAATAGATGCCATAGAAGTAACAGGTGGAAATGAATCTATTCAAGAGGTAGTCAATAATAATATGGGTGCTGCTAGAACTAAGATAGTAGTATCAAAGGATAGGGAATCTTACTTTAAAAATTATGCTATAAAATTAGCTGATATGATAGATATACCAGTTATATTAATAGGTGGAAATAGACATTTAGAAGTTATGGAAGATTTATTAAACAATAGTAAAATAGAGTATTTTTCTTTATCTAGACCATTAACTGCACAACCAGATTTAATAAATAAATGGGCAAGTGGAGATAGAAAAAAGCCTAAGTGTGTATCATGTAATAAATGCTACAGTACTCCAGGTAAAAGATGCATCCTAAATATAAGAGGCTTATAAAAAAGGGTATATTATAATTAAATGGATAGAATAATCCTATAAAAAGACTTATGTAAGTGTTTACTTTATATAATTGCATATACTAAATTTAAATTATATTTAGGAGGATAATATGAGTAAATATAAATTAGATTATTTTTCAAAATACTATTTTTATGAAGAAGATGATTTTGTTAATCAAGTAGAAGAGGGAAAGTTCATATTAGAACAAATAAAGATTAGTAATAGATTTGATTATAAAGGTCATTCATATAAATACACTAAGTTTGGAAACATATCACAAAGTGATACAAAAAGAGATGTAAATATGGAAATAGTAGCAGACAATGTAAATGTAATTTTAGACAATGAGGAACGTCATCTTGATTTAATATATAAATTTGAGACTAAAGTTTTAGAAGATCATGTTAGAGTAACTACTAGAATTAGTGAGAAAAATGATGATGTATCTTGTTTATTATATATAAATAATAATGAAGCTAAAGAATGTATAAAAGAATTAGAAGGTGTAAAAAAGTTACAAGAGAGCTATCTTAAAATGAAATAAATATTATTTTAGATGTAGAGTATATTCGCAACTTTGCATTAGATTAAGTATATAATACTCATTTACTTAACCTTAACAATTTTTATGATACAATAATCATATGTATATAGAATTACATAGTTATTAATACATTTATCATAAAAGTTAAAAGGGGAAAGAATATGAAGTTATGAGCATTTCTTTTCTCAATATGGAGGAGAATCTTTGTCACAGGTTAAAGAAAGAATGCTTAAAACTTGTACAGAAATAATGGAAAAAGAAGGCCACAATACTGTTTTAGCTGTGTCTCATGGATTGGCATCTTTATGTTTCTTATCAAATTTTGAAGATACTCATGAACTGATGAAAACAGGTATACCTAATTGCACAATATTTAAATATGAATATGAAAGCAAAGAGTTCAAATTAGTTGAAATTATACGTCATGATTTTAGCCAAATAGAAGAAGCATTGGCCTATTAATAATTGGAATAAATGACATTGAAAGGGTGTATCAAAAATGATACGCCCTTTTAAAATGTAATATACAATGCTAAGTATCTCCTGAAAGAGCAACTATTATTGATATTAAAAAATTCATAATTAGTAGGATTAATAGTGCATATATATTAACAGATATTTTCATAGTATTGTATAGGTCCAAATAAGAAGGAGGAATGTCTATGGAGTATTATATCAATGTAGAACCAGATGTAAAAATATTTGTAGAAGACATAAATTCAAAATGTGAAAAGACAATAATGTTTGTGCATGGATGGCCTTTAAACCATAATATGTATGAATATATAGTAGCTTATTTTATAAGTAAGGGATATAGATGTGTGGCAATAGATTTAAGAGGTTATGGAAAATCTGATAAACCTTGTAGCGGTTACGATTATGATAAAATGTCAACTGATATAAGATATGTAATCGAAACGCTTAGACTTAAGAATATTACACTTATGGGACACTCTATGGGTGGGGCTATTTGTTCAAGATATATGTCTAAATTTAATGGATATGGAGTAGCAAGACTTTGTTTGCTCAGTGCAGCAGCTCCAAAGTGGGTACAATCATCTGACTGGCCATATGGATATACTGTTGATGAAGTGAATTTGACTATAGAAAGCTTTAAAAATGATAGACCAAAATCAATAATAAATACATCAGAATCATTTTTTTATAAGTTTACAAGTCAAGGTATTCTGAACTGGTTCTTTTATATGTGTTTAAATGCTGCAGGATGGTCTACTGTTAATTCCTTATATGCACTTAGGGATGAAGATGTATTTAATGATTTACCAAATATAAAAACTCCAACATTAATATTACATGGAATATATGATAGTGTATGTCCTTTTGAATTTGCTGAGTATATGAATAAAACAATAGAAAAATCTAAATTAGTTCCTCTTACTGATGGAGGACATGGTGCGTTTTATGAATGTAAGGATGATATAAATGCAGAATTAGAAAAATTCATAATAAACAATTAGATAAATGAAAATAAAAGTTGCTTTAAAAGCCAAAAGTATATTATAATACTTTTGATAAGACTTATTAAAAGTATTAATATTTATTACTATAACAAATAAACTGAAAAGAGGAGCATTAATGAACATTAGTAATACAAGAAATTTAAGAAAGATAAATCAAGAAAAAATAATTAATGTTTTGATAAATAGAGATGCATGTACAAAAAATGAATTATCAATTTTGACGGGATTGTCTCTTGGAAGTGTTAATAATATAGTAGGAGATTTATTAAAAAGCGATCAGGTTATCGAATCTGGATATGCTAAATCTACAGGTGGTAGACCCTCAAAGCATTATGAAATAAATAGTGACTATTCAAAAAATCTATGTTTATCTATTTTTAAAAACAGTAATAGAATACATCTTGTTTATAGAGTGTACAATTTAAAAGACGAGATTCTAATGGAAAATAGAATTGTTAAACCTAAAATTTCAATTGAAGATATTCATGAAATTTTAGATAGTGTTTTAGATAAAATAGAAAATATTAAAGTTATTGGTGTTAGTATTCCTGGAATTATAAAAGATGAAAAAGTAATATCTACAGGAATAGATAATTTCAATGAAATTAATATTATACAATTGTTAAAGGAAAAATACGAGCAGAAAATTATTTTTGGCAATGATGTTAATACAGCAGCAATTGGATTTTATCTAGATCAAGAAAATTACGAAGATATTTGCTTATTATTCCAACCAGCTAATCATTGTGCAGGCGTAGGGATTATAGTAAATGGAAGAATGCTTAAAGGAATGAACAACTTGGCTGGTGAGGTTCAATATTTACCAATTGAACTTACAGATAATATGGAAGCACTTTTAAATTCTAAAGAAGGTCATGAGGAGTTAATTACTAGATACACTCAGTCTATTATAGCCATGCTAAATCCTCAGGCTATTGGTATTTGTTCTACAATCGTAGATGATTATTCAAATATTAAAGAAAATTTAAATAATATATTTAATAAAGAAGAATTACCAGAGTTAATTAAAATACATGATCTTATTGAATACATTATGTGGGGCATAAATTTATTGTGTAAGGATTCATTAAAATCTAATCTTACAATAACAAAAAAGACAATTATATAAAACAGTAAAATATACTTATAAAAGAGGAGAGAATAAAATGAAAATAGAACATGTTGCAATGTATGTAAATGATTTGGAAAATACAAAGGATTTTTATACTAAGTTTTTCGGAGCAAAAATAGATAAAAGATATCATAATTTTTTAACAGGACTTCAAACATATTTCTTAACTTTTGACGACAACACTAGACTTGAGATAATGACACGCCCAGAAGTAGAAGTAATAGAAAAATCACTAACACAAAGTGGATATATTCACTTGGCTTTTAGTGTGGGGAGTAAGGAAAAGGTAGATAAGTTAACGAAAGATTTAAAAAAAGCAGGATATGAAGTGATAAGTGGACCACGTACAACAGGAGATGGTTATTATGAAAGTTGCATACTTGGGCCTGAAAATAATCAAATTGAAATAACTGCATAATATAATAAATTAAAATATATCTTGCATATAAGGTACTGAAATATTTGTTTATCATATTATAAAATAAGAATTTAAAAGGGAGGGAATTTCATGGATTTTTATAAAAACCCATTAATTTCTCCACAAATCAAAAATATTTTTTATAATGATGATAAATTAAATATTAGTGTTAAATTATATTCAATGTATAATATTTTCTGTAATAAAAGTGTATTAATAAATTTAATTATAGAAGATAGTATTTCAAATAAAGTATACGAATATGCTGGAACAGTTAAAAAGGATATTTTATATGTTAATATTAGTAAAAATGAGTTAAGAGATCTTAAAGAGAATATTATTGAAAGTTTAATAAAAGTGGAAGTGCTTAATACTAATGGTAATATAATAGCTAGAGAAACAATAAAAGGAATATTATGGAGAGATAGTGAGTTTTCAACAGAATTAAATTATAATGATGATAATTTCAAGTTATTAATAATAAATAACAAGGATAGTGTTAATCTTTTTATAACTAAAGAAATCTTAATTAATGAAATTGATGAAGTACAGATGTACTATAGTAATTTGAAGGTATTGTTTAAAAGTGAAAAAAGTATAGGTAATATTATAGACGAAAACTCAAGATTTAATCTGATTGTTGGTAAAAAAAATTATGCTTCACATGGGATAAAAATAATCAATGAAAATTACTTTTATGTTTATTACAGAGTTGAAAATCAAGATGATATTGTAGAAAAAATTTTAAGTGATGACGTTTTTTTAATAACTATTATTAATGGAAAAAGGTATAAAAATAAAATAGAGAAAATAAATAAGAATAAAATTTATAAGTCAACTTATGAAGTTATGAAGTCAAAATTTAAAAATTATTTTTAAATTATAAAAGCTCATTGTTATTTTAAATGAGCTTTTATTGTGAAACTAAAAACAATTCACCACTTTTTTTATTATTTTGATATACTGTATGTAAAACAACTAAAATTGTGTTAAGAATGCAAAGTAGAAAATTTATAAGTATAGGTTATATATTTCTTGGATGCAATTGTATTTGTATGCAAAAATATTTCTAGATAAAATGAGGGTGATAAGATGAAAGTTCTAAGTGGAGGTTGTACATTAGATTGCTATGATGCATGCAAATTTAATGTATATATCGATGACAACAATATAGCAAAAGTAGAAGGAGACAAGTGCCATCCATACACTAAAGGATTTATTTGTAAAAAGGGATTAAAGCACGTAAAAAGACATAATCATCTAAATAGGCAATATAAACCTTTATTAAAGGTTAATCATAAATGGGAAGAGATAACCTTTGAAGAAGCCGTGGATATTATGGCAAAAAAGTTAAATTATTATAAAGAAAATTATGGACCTAGGTCTTTTATATATTATGAACAATATGGAAGTGGAAGCCTTCTTAAAAGTATTGGAGAGGTATTTTTTAACTTTTTTGGAGGTAGTTGCAAACAAAAAGGTGGCCCTTGTTGGAGTGCAGGTATAGAGGCTCAAAAAAGAAATTTTGGTGATGTTAAAAGTCATTCATTGGAAGATATGTTAAATAGCAAAACTATTATAGTATGGGGTAAAAATCCGGCTAATACAACAATACATACAATGAATATGATTAAAATAGCTCAAAAATCAGGTGCTTATGTTATAGTTATTGATCCAATTCTTACGTCTACAGCAAAGCAAGCCGATTTTCACTTAAGGATAAAACCTGGTGGAGATGGAGCCCTAGCTTTAGCCATGGGAAAAAGGATAATTGAATTAAATTTGCATAATGAAGATTATATAAATAAATATGTGAAAAATTTTGATGACTATAAAGCTTATTTAGATACGCTAAATTTAAGAAATTTATGTAAAATGTGTGGGGTAACTTTATCTCATCTAGATTTTCTAGTAAAAAAATATACAGATACATATTCAACCATTTTACAAGGATACGGTATGCAAAAATATAATTATGGTGGAAGTACTATAGGAAATATAAATACTTTAGGTGCCATAACTGGTCAAATAGGATATAGTGGCGGAGGAGTAAATTACGCTAATAGAGTTTATCCAGATGTATTAAATACAGATCCTTATCATAGCTACAAATATGCAGATGATGAATTCTTTTATGTAAGTAAAATAAGTGATTTTATTGAAGAAAAGAATATTAAAATGGCAGTAATAACAAAGAGTAATCTATTAAATCAGTTGCCACAGTTAAAAAAATTAGAAAAAGCCATGGATGAAATTGAGTTTAAGGTATGTTTTGATTTATTTTTAACTGATACAGCTGAGAGTTGTGATTTATTTATTCCAGCAACAAGCGTTTTTGAAAGTGAAGATTTGCTATATAGTTCCATGACTAATCCTTATTTAACATATATTGAAAAAGCATTGGAACCAGAAAATATTCTTATGGATGAATATTATTTTTTCCAAGAGGTAGCTAGAAAATTAAATCTTGATAGTTATCCCTATGTGGACAAAAAAGAGTATTTGGAAAAAGTTATAGAACCATTAAGAGATATAAAAAAAGAAATAAACTTAGATTATCTTGCAAAAAATTATTTTACAATACATGAAGATATAGCTTGGGAAGATAAAAACTTTAAAACAGAGTCAGGTAAATTTGAGATATTCATAAATGAAAAAGCTTTAAATGTTAATAAAGTAGATGAAGAATTCAACTTTAGATTATTAACAAACCATGGAAGAGATTCTTTATTTAGTCAACATTATATGGACGAAGAAGATAAAGCAAAAGCATTTATTAATAAAAAGATGGCATCTAAATATAAATTATCTCAAGATGATTTAATAAATATGGAATCTAGTGAAGGAAAAATTCAAGTTATAGTTCAAATTGATGATTCTATTTGTGACGATGTGGTTATGATGTATGCTGGCTGGTGGAAAAAGCATGGAAATCCTAATTGGATAATAAAATCAGGCATATCAGATATAGGCGGACAAGTAACATACAACGAGACTTTTGTGAAGCTATATAAAGGTTAAAAAGAAAACAATATTAGGTAGATGAAAGGAGTTAAATACAATAATTATTTAGCTCCTTTTTAAAATTTCATAATTTTCTTAGAATGGAGTTTCTTCAGCAAGATAAAGAAAAATATGAGCAAAAGTATACAATACTTCTAAATACATAAACTATATTACTAAAATAATAATTTTAATAATATAGAGAAAAGGATGGGTTTAATGGAGCATTTAGAAGAATATATACGAATTACACTAAAAGTTTTTACAATATTACCAATAGTAGTGTTTTTAATACTAAAGTCTGGAAGAAGAAAAATAGGTGAACTCCCTATATTTGATTTTATATCAATTATAGTATTAGGATCAATGATAGGTGCGGATTTAGCAGATCCCAAATTAAAATATCTACCCACTGCCTATGCCATTATATTAGTAATACTTTTTCAAAATTTGGTTGCCTATTTTAAAATAAAATCTAGAAAATTTGGTAAATTGGCGACCTTTGGTCCTACTATAGTAATTCAAAATGGAAATATGTTACATGAAAATATGAGAAGGCTCAAATTCACCACTGAAAATATTTTAATGTTATTAAGAGAAAAAGATATATTTGATTTAAATGAAGTAGAGTTTGCAGTTATTGAGGATAACGGAACTTTGAATGTACTTAAAAAATCTGAGTATATACCTGTTACACCTAAGGACTTAAATCTTCAAACCAAATATAAAGGGCTATCCATTCCAGTAGTTATCGATGGAGAAGTACATGAAGGTAACTTGAAGAAACTGGGACTTACTCGTGAATGGCTAAATCAACAGTTAAAAACGATTGAAATAAAAACGGTAAAAGATGTCTTTTACGCAGAGATAAATAGTGAGGGAAAAATATATATATCAAGAATCATCAAGGGAAGTGGATTAAATGGAGACTTTAAAATTTGTTAGTTCAACCATCAGCAGACAAGGTGAAAATGTAAGGAAGTATAAGTATAAACTTAGAATACATATAATAACTAGAAAATTGAATTTTTTATTTAGTAATGTTACAATGGGCAAAGTAAATGGAATAATAAGGACGTGAATTCAATGAAAAAGAAAATATTGCTTTTAATAATGATTTTTATGCTTATAATAGGATTAGGAAATTCTATTTACTCTAAAAATAGTCAACTCTCTAATAATGAAAAAATAGAGGACTTTGAATATATGTATAGTAACATAAAGAAGGGATATCCTTATCTATATGTAAATAAGAGATGTAATAATGTAGATTGGCTAGAAAACAAAGAAAAATATTTAAATAGAATTGAAAATACGCCTAACGATGAGAAGTTTATAGAAGAAATGTCATTAATATTAGACGATTTACATAATCGACATACAGAATTAATAGATAATAAAAATAGATTTCAGCTTTTTAAAACAGCATATTCCAATAATAATTGGTATGATTTTCTTAATGATGAAAAAGTTTTAAATAGATATGACTCTATAAAAACTAAAGTAAAAATATCAAAGGAGTATTTTTTCAAAAGAGAGTTAACCTTAGAAGATATAATTAAAGATAAAGTGGCATATATGTATTTACCATCAATGTCTTCAAGTGGCGGATCTTTTGATGAAGATTTTAATAAAATAGACGAATATATTAATACTTTGGAAAATCATAAAGCTTTAATTATTGATATAAGAGGAAATGCTGGTGGAAGTGATAGATATTGGCAAGGAATACTATCTAAACTTATAAAAGATGATATTACAGTAAATGGTTATAGGGTTTATAGAAATAACTGTGAAACAATTAAAAAATATACAAAAAAAAGAAATATAAAATTACACCCCATAAAAAATTTACCAGAGAATATAAAGGAAAATGGACCAGAGGAAATTTTAAAACAGTTTACTGATTTTGAAAATACATCTTATACTATAAAAGGTAATGCAAACTTGAAATTTAAAGGTAATATATATTTACTTGTAGATGAAAAAGTATTTTCATCATCAGAGTTATTTTCTATGTTTTGCAATGAAACTGAATTTGCAACAATAATAGGAAAAACTACAGGGGGAGATGGTGGGGTTATAGACCCTGTATTAATTAACCTAAAAAACAGTGGTTTAGTTATTAGAATGGCTAGCTGTATGTATTTAAATAAAGATGGAGTATGTGATGAAGAAATAAAAATTATACCAAAATATAAAATAGAAGATTGTGAAAAAACTTCTAATTTTAAAAATGATAACTGCATAAAAAAGGTATTAGAAATAGAAAAGATTCATTAATGAATTTATAGGGGGAGTTTATGAAAAAAATACCAATTCTATCTATAAAAAATCCTGATAAAATAAAGAATTATTGGCTTAAGGAAAAGAAGACAGTAATTCTACTCACCATTTTTGGGATTTTGTACAATGTGGGAATGGTGGCTAGACCTATTTATCAAGGAAAACTAATAGATGCCTTAATCTCAAAGATTAGTTTTAATAGTTTAATAAATCTAGCACTAATATTTATATTTATTACTTTTATGGTTCAATTTTTCAGATATTATAAAAGATATTATGTGAGACAATTTGCCAATAGAACAACAGCAACTATGAGGTTTATGCTTTATAATAATATCCTACACAAAACAGAAAAAGAACTAAGTGAAGAAAATATGGGAAGTATTATGACAAAGACTATTTCTGATGTGGATGTTTGTGTGGAAGGTATGAGAAAATCTACCACAGAAGTATTTGACACAGGAGTGCTCTTTATATCATATTTAATAACCCTTTTACAGTATGACGGAAAGATAACATTGTATGCTTGTATCTTTATACCAGTTGCCATATTAATTGCAGAAAAGTTAAAAAGAATTATCTTTAAATTTACAAAAGCGTACAGAAGTCAAATATCTAAGGTTTCAGATATAACTTACGATATGATAGACAATGCAATTTTATACAGACTTTATGGTAGAGAAACTGATAACAAAATGATTTATGAAAAAGAATTAGAAGACTTTGAGAGAAAAGCAATTACAGCAAATGTATGGGAGAATGCCATGCAGCCAATTTACAATGTGATTGCCATGGGAGGAATTGTATTTGTCATAATTATGATGGGAGAAAAAGTTTACAAAGGTGATTTTACTGTTGGTGAATTTTCTGCTTATATTTCAATATTTTCTGTTATGGCAGTAAAAGCTAGTAGAATTGCCAGACTATTTAATACAATTCAAAAATCTAGAGTATCGTGGAACAGAATAAAGCCATATTTAAAAGAATACAGTCAAATTGATAAAAACTTAGACAAAATAGAGGAAAAAACAAGAATTGAAGCTAAGAATTTATATTTTAAATATAGTGAAGAGTATATAATAGAAAATCTTAATTTTGAAGGAATAGAAAATCAAATAATTGGAATAACAGGACCTATAGGTTGTGGTAAATCAACCATAGGGAAAATTTTTTTAGCAGATTATGACTATGAAGGCAGTTTAACAATAGATAAGAAAGAACTACGAGATTATAGTGAATATGAAAGAAGTAAAATCATATCTTATTTAGGACATAATCCTCATTTGATTTCAGACACTATTTACAACAATATAACTTTAGGAGATGAGGGTGATATATCTCATGTACTTAATATGGTTTGTTTTCATGAAGATTTAAAATTTATGGAGCATGGAATAGATACCATGGTTGGTAATGGTGGAATAAGACTTAGTGGAGGTCAACAAGCTAGAATTGCTTTAGCAAGAACTCTTTATCATAAAAATAAAATACTAATATTAGATGATCCTTTTTCTGCAGTTGATATGAATACAGAAAAGATCATAATAGATAATTTGAGAAATAACTATAAGGACTGTTTGATTATACTAATTTCCCATAGACTATCAATTTTTAAATACTTAAATGAAATCATATTAATAAATGATGATAAAATTTTGGAATATGGAAGTCACGAAAAATTATTAAATTCATCTAAACTGTATAATCAACTTTATTCTTTACAACAAAGAAAAGAAGGTGATGAAGATGAGTAGTAAGCATATAAAAATCAACAGTAAAGTTGTAAAATTAATAATAAATGTATTTAAAGAATATAAATTACTTACTTTTTTACTTTTTTTCATAATAATTGGAACTATTGGATTTAGTTTAGCAACACCTCAAGTACTAAAATATATTATAGATGATTATTTAACAGTTGGAGGAAAAAATCTGTTATTTCCATCCTTACTATACTTTGCGACAATCGTACTTCTTGGTGTTTTTAATTTTGGAAAAGAAGGAATCATAACTATATTTGGTCAGAAAATCATAAGAAAAATCAAAGAAGAAATGATGATAAAGTTGGAGAAAATCCCTATAGGATACTTGTCTACAAATGAAAGTGGTTCCATAGTATCTCGTTTTTCCAACGATGTGGAAGTTGTAGGTTCATTGTTTACAAGTGGTATAGTTAGCATGTTTGTAGATGCTTTTAAGATTATAGGTATTGTAATCTCTATTTGGATTTTTAGTTATAAACTTGGAATTTTAGTTTTGTTTATAATACCTGTAGTATATTTTTTAACTAGAGAATTTCAGAAAAAAATGTTAACAGCACAAAGATTGTATCGTATCTTAACAGCTAAAGTAAATAACCACATACCAGAAAGTATAAACAATATACAAATGATTAAGTCTTTTGCAAAAGAGGAATATATGGAAGATAAATATGTAGATTACTTAGACGAAAGTTATGAAGCTATGAATAAAATAAACTTCTATGACTCAATTTTTTCACCTATAATTTTGGTACTAAGAGCAGTGGTCATAGCCATAGTAGTAATTTTATCCAGTGATCATTTATCTTTCTTAGGAATTTCCATAGGAACAGTTGCAGCGGCAATAGAGTTAATTAATAATATATTTACACCAATAGAAAATCTAGGGATGGAACTACAAAATATTCAACAGTCCATAGCAGGAATTTACAGAATAGATGAATTCTTAAATGAGAAAGAAGAAACAAAGAAGAATGTTGATTTTACATATGAGAAAATTATAAATAATAACTTAAATATAGAACTTAATAATGTAAACTTTCACTATGAAGAAGGTGAAAATATCTTGGAAAATATATGTATTGGCATAAAATACAAAGAAAGTGTAACTTTTGCAGGAAGAACAGGTGCAGGAAAGACAACACTTTTTAAATTAATTCTTGGACTTTTGGAGCCAAGCAGTGGAAGTGTTACTTTAAGTAATGTGAAAGTTAGTGAAATACCAAATGATGAAAAGCGAAAAATCTTTGGTTATGTGGAACAATCTTTTTCTTTTATTAAGGGAAGCGTAGCAGAGCAAATAAGCTTAAAAGATGAAAACATAAGCAAAGAAGATATAGAAAATGCCATGAAATTTGTTGGATTACATGATTATATAATCACTCTAGAAGAAGGATATGACACATTGGCCGCTCCTCATCTTTTTTCACAGGGACAAAGTCAATTACTATCAATTGCAAGAGCCATAGTAACATCACCACCAATTATGTTATTAGATGAAATTACAGCAAACTTAGATTCAGAAACAGAAGAAAAAATTATTTCTGTACTTAGAAGTGCCTCTTCTGAAAGAACTGTACTTTCCATTTCTCACAGATTATCATCTGTTTTAACATGTGATAGAATAATTAAATTGGAAAATAAAAGTATAGCCATGTAAAAAAATGAAAACAATTAGGAGGATAACTTATGAAACAATGTATGGATTCAGATAATATACACAGAAGAATGAAGAAAATAATAGGTCAGTTAAATGCTGTTGATAGAATGGTCGACGAAGATGTGCCTTGTGAAGATATAATTATGCAAATTAATGCAGCAAAATCAGCTCTTCATAAAATTGGGCAAATAGTTTTAGAAGGGCACTTACATCACTGTGTTAAAGAGGGAATAGAACATGGAGATGCAGATAAAACGATAGAAGATTTCGCAAAGGCAATTGAATATTTTTCAAGAATGTAAAATAATTAAATATAAATTTAATAAAACAAGGTTGTTTAGCAAAAAGCTAATAACCTTGTTTTATTTTTTTAAAAAAAATTTTTTGTTGCCAAAGTATACCCCTATGGGTATAATTAAAGTATACCCAGGGGGGTATACTTTAATAAGGAGGATTGAGTATATTATGAAGAATATATTTAAAGATGAAATAAAAAGAGACATTTTGTCTCTAGTCATATCAGGAATTGCACTTATATTTAGTTTTAGTCATATAAAATTATTTAATTTAGACTTAGCATGGATTTCCATAATATTTTGTGGTATTCCCATAATAAAAGAAGCAATAGAAGGTCTTGTTACAGAGTTTGATATAAAAGCAGATGTATTAGTATCTATGGCGCTTATTGCATCAGTTATAATTGGAGAGGTATTTGCAGCTGGCGAAGTGGCATTTATAATGCAAATAGGAGCTTTCCTAGAAGAATTTACAGTTAGAAAATCACGAAAAGGAATTGAAAAACTAGTACATTTAACACCTACATTAGCAAGAGTAATAGCAAATAATGAGGAAAAATCTATTAATGCAAAGGATGTTAAAGTGGGAGATGTACTTAGGGTTAATCCAGGAGAAGTAATACCAGTGGATGGCGTAATTACAAAAGGTAAAACTTCCATAGACAATTCTATTATGAGTGGGGAATCTATACCTCTTGATTTAAGTAAAGGAGATAGTGTATATTCTGGGGCAGTTAACCAATTTGGATCCTTTGAAATGAAAGCAACAAAGGTGGGAGAAGATAGCTCTATACAAAGAATGATAAAGTTAGTTCAAAGTGCAGATGCTAGTAAAGCAAAAATAGTAGGTGTGGCAGATAAATGGGCAACATATATTGTTATAGCTGCTTTTTCCAGTGCTATTTTAACTTGGTTAGTAACGGGAGAAATAATAAGAGCAGTTACAATTCTTGTTGTATTTTGTCCTTGCGCTTTAGTTTTAGCAACTCCAACTGCTATAGTAGCAGCCATAGGAAATGTTTCGAAACATGGTATTTTAGTCAAGGAAGGAGATGCACTAGAGAGACTTTCACAGGTAAGTAAAATTACCTTTGATAAAACAGGTACTTTAACTTATGGAAAGCCAAAGGTGGAACAGGTTGTAAGTGTGCTGAATAATTTAAGCAATGAAGAACTTTATGAAATAATTGCTTCATGTGAACTGTATTCAGAACATCCTCTTGGAAGAGCTACAGTAGCTTCTTTTAAAGAAAATCACAAAATAGAAATAGATTCTCCACAGGAATTTAAAATAATTCCAGGTAGAGGCGTAATTGCAAAAGTAAATAATAAAAAAATAGTAGCTGGTAATAAACATTTACTTTTAGATGAAAAATTTAAAAGAGACGAAATTAGATTTATTAGAGAAAAATATAAAAATAAAGGTAAATCAATAATTTATATTGGAATAGATGATAAAATAGGTGGTTACGTAATACTTAGTGATACACTTAGAGAAGAATCTAAGTTTATGATAAAAAGTATAAAAAAATTAGGAATAACACCTGTTCTTTTAACTGGAGACAATAAATATGTGGCAGAGAGTATTGCATCTCAAGTTCATATAGAAGAAGTGAAATCAGAATGTTTTCCTCAAGATAAATTAAAGATAATTGAAGATAACCAAGAAAGAGAAAAGAAAATGGTTTGTATGGTTGGAGATGGAATAAACGATGCTCCAGCTCTTAAAAAAGCATTTGTAGGAATTGCCATGGGTGGCGTTGGTAGTGATATAGCAGTAGATGCAGCAGATATTGTACTTGTTAGAGATGACATAGATAATTTACCTCATTTATTAAAATTATCAAAACATATGATGAAAACTATTAAGATAAATCTTGCTTTTTCAATGGGACTTAACTTTGTAGCAGTTATTCTTGCTATGACTGGTATGCTAGGTCCTGTAGTAGGTGCCCTTGTTCATAATGCTGGTTCAGTTTTAGTTATTATGAATTCTGCTTTACTATTAAAATATAATAATAAAGCAAATGAAAATGAAAGATATTTGAAACAAGAAACTTCAAGTAAAAGTAGAGAAGTAAGTTGTTCAAGTTTATAAAAAGACATAAAAAAATCCTTGCTTTTACCGATCAAGCAAGGATTTCAAAATATATTTTAAAAAGGGGTTTTTAGGGAATATATTTATTTGGGGAGTAATCAGTTATTGGGGAAATAACTGCTTATTTATAATAACAAAGTTCGACAAACTTCGCAAGATAAAGTTTTATTTTTATGAAAAATATTTATTAAAATAAAAAGAGTATAAATTGATAAGCTCAATTTATACTCTTTATTTTCATATAGATTAGAATAAGTAAATCTATAAGCGGAGTTCTGTATTAGATAATCATCTTTCTAGGCTTATTGTCACCAATAAGCTCAAGCGTCCTACCAACTGGAAGATGCGAGCAACATCTTTTTTCATCCTAACTTGGACTTGCTCCGGGTGGGGTTTACACGGCTTTCTTCATCACTGAAGAAACGGTGAGCTCTTACCTCGCCTTTTCATCCTTACCACAAAAGTGGCGGTAATTTTCTGTTGCACTTTCCTTAGGATCACTCCCACTAGGCGTTACCTAGCACCCTGCTCTATGGAGCTCCGACTTTCCTCGTGTAGAGAAATCTCTACCCGCGATTATCTGATTTACTTATTATTTAATTGATGTATTAATAATAACATAAAATTTTTTATATGTCTAAATGAAATTATTAAATAAAATTGAAAAATTATACTAAATTTTAAATTTTTTCGATTGTTACCTTAAATAATTCATATTGCTATAATAAATACATTTTTATTTAGTGGGAATATTAAATATAAAAATATATAAAAAAGGAGTTTTATCATGAAAAAAATTTTAACTATTGCATTGTCTACGCTAATGATTTTAACAGTACTCACACCACAAACTGCTTCGATTTTTGCTAAAGAGTATAATAAAAAAGTAGAAGAAGATATAGTAAACATAGCAGTAAATGATGGTAGATTTACCACATTGGTAGAAGCATTAAAAGCTGCAGGACTAGTAGATACTCTTAAAGGTGAAGGGCCATTTACAGTATTTGCACCAACTGATGAGGCTTTTGAAAAATTACCAGATGGAACATTAGAAGATTTATTAAAGCCTGAAAATAAAGATAAGCTTAATGATATTTTACTTTATCATGTAGCTAAAGGTAAATTTGATGCTAAGGAAGTTTCAAATTTGGATGGTAAAGAAATAACTTTAGCAAATGGAAAAACAGCAAAAATTGCTGTAAAGGATGGAGAAGTATTTATTAATGATTCTAAGGTAATTGTCACAGATATTATGGGTAAAAATGGTATAATACATGTGATTGATACAGTATTACTTCCAGAGTAATTTAATAAAATAAAGAACCAAAAAAGTATTTGATGATTTTAATAAAATCATCAAATACTTTTTTATTATAAACTATTAAATGTAAAGAAGTATGAATTGTATGCCTACATAAAGAGCAGAAAGTCCTACTAATGTATATACAATTCTACTTATTGAACTTATATTGCCAAAACTTCCTCCTCCAGCTAATAGAGCAGCCACCAAATCAAATTTAAATAATCCTACTAGTCCCCAGTTTATAGCACCGATAAGAACTAAAGTAAGACAAATATTATAAACTATATCCATTATAATTCCTCCTTAACTAATAATTGTAATTATTCTATGCAAAAAAAGGATAATCATTCAATTATAAGATATAACATTGAATGTTATGTTTAAAATAAAAGGTTAACCTAAAAAAAATATAGGTTGACATAAATAAAAATCATAATTATACTTCTAAATATGAACTTAAAAAATTTAGGAGGATAAAAATGATTGAATTAAAAAATAAAACATGCCAAATAGTTATTTGTGGCTTACTTGCAGCGATGATTGCCATAAGTGCATTTATTCAAATACCAATACCAAATCTTGATTATTTTACACTACAATTTTTATTTGTATTGTTGGCAGGTATGTTACTTGGATCAAAATTAGGAAGCATTTCTGTAATAGTGTATGTTATAACAGGTCTTATGGGATTTCCAATATTTGCAGCAGGTGGAGGAATTACTTATATACTAAGACCTAGTTTTGGATATTTAATTGGATTTATATTATGTGCCTTTGTTACAGGTTTAGTTTGTGAGAAAATAAAAAGCAAAAAAATATTTAAGTACTTAATAGCAGCCTTTTGTGGATTCTTAGTTACTTATGCCATAGGTCTTACATATAAATATTTAATTTTGAATTTTTTCATGGGAACAAAAATACCTTTTGTAGCAATATTACTATCTTGTTTTCCCCTAGACATTCCTGGAGATATAGTTTTATGTATTACGGCTAGTTTCGTAGGTGCTAAATTAAGCAAATATGTAAAAAAAGAAAATGTAAATTATTCTTAATGTTGTGTTCTAGTTTAAAAATTAGTGCAAACATATTTATAAATTATTAAAGATGGCAATTTAAGGGGAGTTAGAATTATGCTTAAAAATATTAGTAAGAAAATATTAAATGAAGAATTAATTAATAAAGATACTGCTTTAAGTTTATTACAATATGATACAGAAGATTTATGTAAAGAAGCTAATAAAATTAGAAAGCATTTTTGTGGTAATGAATTTGATTTATGTACCATAGTCAATGGGAAAAGTGGAAGATGTTCAGAAGACTGTAAGTTTTGTGCTCAATCAAGTCATTACAAATCTGAAATTGAAAGTTATGAATTACTAGATACAAATTCAATAAAAAAAGAATCAATTTATAATTATGAAAAAAATGTAGGTCGTTATTCTGTTGTTACAAGTGGAAAAAAATTAAGCTTAAAGGAAGTAGACTCCTTATGTGACACATATATAGAAATAAGAAAAAGCTGCAAGATTAAATTATGTGCTTCTGGTGGTTTGTTAACTTATGAAGAGTTGTGTAAATTAAAAGAAGCAGGTGTTACAAGATATCATAATAATCTGGAAAGTAGCAGAAGATTTTTCTCACAAATATGTACTACTCATACTTATGATGAAAAAATAGAAACTATAAAAGCAGCTAAAAAAGCAGGTCTTACGGTTTGTTCTGGTGGAATAATGGGTCTTGGTGAAAATATGGAAGATCGTATTGATTTAGCCTTTACTCTTAGGGATTTAGAAATAACTTCAGTGCCTATTAATATATTAAATCCTATAAAAGGTACACCATTAGAAAATAACAAAGTATTAACTTTAGATGAGGTAAGAAAAATAGTTGCCATTTATAGATTTATTTTACCTAATGCACAACTTCGTTTGGCGGGAGGTAGAGGACTTTTAGAAGATAAAGGTTTAAGTGTTTTCTCATCAGGTGCCAACGCTGCAATTACAGGAGATATGTTAACTACTTTTGGAATTACTATTGATGAAGATATGAAAATCATAGAGAAACTTGGATATGAGGTAAAGTGTAATGAATAAGGGTGTATTTATTACAGGTACTTCCACAGATGTGGGAAAAACTTATATTAGTTCTTTAATAGTAAAAGTTCTCAGAGAAAATAATGTGAACTGCGGATATTTTAAAGGAGCTTTAAGTGGAGCATATTTGGAGAACAATGAATTAATACCTGGAGATGCAAAGGAAGTGTGCATCAGGGCAAATTTAAATTGTAACCCAAAAGATTTAGTAAGTTATATATTTAAAGAGCCAGTATCTCCTCACTTAGCAGCGAAAATAAATAATGAATTTATTGAGCTAAATAAAATAAAAGAAGATTTTGATAAACTTAGGAAGAACTACGACTTTATAGTTGTTGAGGGGTGTGGAGGAATTGTTTGCCCTCTAAGATTTGGTGATAAAAAAATAATGTTAACAGATATTATAAAGCTATTAAATCTTCCAATTATTATAGTTGCCAATGGAGGACTTGGAACAATAAATGATACTGTTCTTACTGTGGAATATGCAAAGTCTCAAGGATTTTCAATAATAGGAATTATTCTTAATAACTATGATGAAAGCAATATGATGCATATTGATAATAAAAAAATCATAGAAGAGTTAACTAATATACCTGTTATTGCTTGTGTAAAAGAAGATGATGAAAGTATTAATTTGTCTTTAATCTTTAAAAGATAGAATTATTTTGAAAATCATATTTGTATAAACCTACACTAAAATGGAATAATAAACTTAAAATAAAAAATAATATTATTTCTAAATATAAGGAGTATACATATGATTTTAGATAAGGAAAAATATATAAAAGTTAGATCAGCTCAAGCACAAGGAGCTAGAACAGTCCAAGATGTTAAAGACATGACAGATATAGTTATAGAAAATGACGAAGAATATAGAGAAATTGATAGAGTAGTACAAAATGTTTGCAAGTGTCAAAATGTCTCTGTAAATGAAGTGGTAGCAGCAGTTAAAAATGGTGCACAAACTCTAGATCAAGTTATGGAAGAAACTAATGCAGGTACTGGTTGTGGTAGATGCAAGGGAATAATAGAAAATATTTTAGAAAATAAAAAATAATTACATATTAAAAACCTTAGTAAATAGAAAACTATTACTAAGGTTTTTAATATGTAAATGCGTAAGCTTAAAAAGACCATAGTTTTTAAGGTTAATATATATATCAATTAAATTTATATATCCTACAACTTTATAGAAAATATCAATTTTAATAAATGTTTTTTATATGTTACTCTTATAATGGAATTGAGTTAAATGAAGATAAAAGGGGACAGAAAATGAGTATAAAAATAGATATTATTTCAGGATTTTTAGGTGCGGGAAAAACAACTTTTTTAAATGAATTCATTAAAAACACAGATGAAAAAATTGCAATTATTGAAAATGAATTTGGAGATATGTCTATTGATAGCGATTTAATAAAGGGTGATTTTACAGTAAAAGAATTGCCTTCAGGGTGTATATGTTGTAGTTTAATAGGTGATTTTAGAGAGGCTATATTATCCCTAAGTGAAGAAGTTAGTTTGGATAGAATTATAATAGAGCCTTCTGGAGTTGCCATGTTATCAGACATAATTAAATTGTGCCAAGATATATGCAAGTCTTCAAAAAAAGAAATAACAATCAATAATGTAATAACAATAGTAGATTTGTGTAATTTTTATGAGTATGAAGATAATTTTGGGAATTTTTATTTAAATCAAATTAAAAATGCAAACATTATACTAATTAGTCATTTTAAAGAAGTGAATAAAAATGAAATGGAAGCTATTATAGATAAACTTAGTAACTATAACGAACGTGCATATATAATAGAAGAAGATTGGTATTTTGAAAAAGAATTAAATTTGAAACATTATATTGAAGCTTTAGAGATAAATAGAGTTACTATAAAAGAAAATCTAAAGGATACAAGTAGAATAAAAAAGTTATTGAAATCTACTACAATAGATAAACCTAAGGTTTTCACAGAAAAAGAGTTAAAAAAAGTATTAGAATTGCTAAAAGATAAAAAACACGGATATATATTGAGAGGAAAAGGAATAATTCAAGTTGAAAATGGAAAAACTGTTCATTTTGACTTTACTCCAAAGAGTTATGCTTATGAATATATGGATGAAATATGTAATCCAAAAGTAGTTATAATAGGACTACTTTTAAATGCAAAAGTAATAAAAGAATTATTTTAAATAAAAGTGCAAAATTAAATTCTGATTGTTTTCAAATATGTGATTTTAATACATTAATGTACTAATAATTATGAAAAATAAGGGCTGTGGAGCAAGAATTAAAAGTTGTTGTTCCACAGCCATTTTTAGGATTATTATTTATTTAAATCAGCTAAATCTTTTGCTATATTAGCAGCAACTTTAGCATTGTTATAAACAAGTTCTATATTAGAAGCAAGAGATTTTCCTTCAGTAATAGTTTTTACTTTATCTAATAAGAAAGGAGTAACTTGCTTTCCTCCTATATGTTTTTCTTCAGCTTCTTTTAAAGCAGATTCTATGGCATTATTTATAGTGTCGTAGTCCATTTCGAATTCTTTAGGTATCGGATTAGCTATAACCATACCACCTTTTAGGTTTAAGTCCCACTTAGCTTTTAGAGCCTGAGCTACTTCCATAGAAGAGTCAACTCTGTAGTCAACACCAAATCCTGATTTTCTAGTGTAGAAAGCAGGCATTTCTTCCGTTCCAAATCCTATAACTGGAACACCATGAGTTTCTAAGTATTCTAGCGTTAAACCAATATCTAAGATAGACTTGGCTCCAGCACATATAACAGCAACGTCAGTATTAGCTAATTCTTCCAAGTCAGCAGATATATCCATAGTAGTTTCAGCACCTCTATGAACCCCACCTATTCCACCAGTAGCAAATACTTTAACTCCAGCAAGATCTGCAAGTATCATAGTAGTAGCAACAGTAGTAGCTCCAGTTAATTTTTTAGATATTATAAATGGTAAGTCTCTTCTAGAAGCTTTAACAACATTTTCGCTTGTAGCTAAGAATTCTATTTCTTCTTTAGTTAAACCAACTTTTAAAACTCCATTTATTATAGCTATAGTTGCAGGAACTGCACCATTTTCTCTTATTATATTTTCAACAGTACTAGCCATTTCAACGTTTTGTGGATATGGCATACCGTGAGATATTATTGTAGATTCTAAAGCAACAACTGGTCTTCCTTCTTTAACTGCTGCTTCAACTTCTGGATGTATTTGTAAGTATTTTTTTAACATTATATTAACTCCTTTATTGTTTTATTTATTAAATCCTCACTTAAATTAGGATTGATTGTATTTTTATGAGATAGTGCTAAAATTGATGCTCCAACAGAGAACTTTGCAGTTTGTTCTATATCAAGATCATTCATAAATCCATAAACTATACCAGACATAAATGCATCTCCAGCTCCAGTGGCATTTACTATATCAATTTTTACACCTGGTAGGTGTAGTGTCTTTTCTTTGTTGGCACAATACACACCATCGCTACTTAGTGTTATGAATACACTTTTAACACCCTTTTTTATAAAGTACTCACAAGATTTTTTAGCATCGTCCAAATTTTCTATTTTAATTCCAGATAAAGTTTCTGCTTCATACTTGTTTAATTTCATTCCTTGGAATTTATGAAGTATGTCTTTGATTTTTACACATTTAGCAGTGGATACAGTATCTACAAAAATTGGTAAATGATTGTGATTTCTTGTTATAAAATCTATAGCTTCCTTAGATAAATTAGTATCCAAAACTATAGCCTTAGAATCATCTATGGATTTGTGTTTTGAATGGATGAAAGCTTCATCCAGCTTTTCAATAATATCCATATGACTTATGGCAAGCTGCATATCTTTTGAGTGATTTAATATGGAAACATAAATTGAAGTAGAGTATTCATCTGATACAAAACAATCATTCACATCTATATTTAGATTTTTACACTCAGAAAGAATAGTATTTCCATATAAATCATTTCCTATAGCTGATATAAGTTTAGTATTTACATTAAGCCTACTTAAATTTTCTGCTATATTTCTACCAACTCCACCCATGGATATATCAACCTTGCCAGGGTTAGAGTCATGCATTACTAGAGGATTATTTGGAAATCCTTGAATATCCATATTTGATCCACCAATAACTGTAACGTAATTTTCTTTTCTTAAAATGTATCCTTTGCCCAAAATCTGTCCTTTTTTCATTAAATTAGTTATGTGAACAGCTACAGAAGCACGAGATATATTTAACATATCTGCCAGTTCTTGTTGTGATATCATAGGATTACTTTTTAGGATTTGTAAAATTTCTTTTTCTCTGTAAGTCATTTGATCACCTAAAATTAATATTTGTTTATGTGAATAAACATTTGTTAAGCATATGTTAACATTATTATTTATAAAATACAATACTTTTTTATTAATATTAACAAATAGTGTGTTATAAATATTAAAAATGATAAATGTGTTACATTAATATGATGTTTAATGTTAATAAATGAAATTAGATATATAAAAAATTGTGTATATTGTTTAAAAAAACTATATATGTATTTTAAAAAGAAAATAAGAATATTTATAATAATAGAAGATATTTTACAAATAGGAGGTAATATATGAATAAAAAAGAAAGAAATGAAGTGATTCTATGAAGAGTAAAACTCCAAAATTATTTAAAATAGAAGAAATATATATAGATAAAAATAATAATTCTTTAGGTAGCCGGTTTGACAATCAAGCTACTTGTTGTAAAAACTGTGACATAAATTTTATATTAATAGATAAATACAGTAGAGAATATAGTAACGAAAAAAAAATTATAGCAAAAGTAAAAAAACTTTTAAAAGTAGGTAAGATTATAGCAATTAAAGGACTGGAAGGATTTCATTTTGTTTGTGATGGAACAAATCATAAGGCTATAGCTAATCTAAGAAAAAGAAAAAATATAAAATCAAAATCCCTAGCATTGATGATGAAAGATATAAATGAAGTTAAAAATTATTGTTATATTAATGAAAAAGAAAAGAGTATATTAAGTAGTAGTAAAAAGCCTATAGTTATTTTAAAAAAGAAAAACAATAAGCTTCCTAATAATATTTCATTTAATAGGGATTCATTTGGAGTTATGCTACCTTATACACCTCTTCATTCCATGTTATTTGATGACGAACTAAAAGTCTTAGTTATGACAAGCGGTAATATAAGTGGTATGCCTATGATTTATAAAAATGAAGATGCATTGGAAAAGTTAAAAGATATTGCGGATTTTTTTCTAATTCATAATAAAGAAATTTATGTACCAGAGGAAGATTCTGTGGTAAAAGTGATTTTAAATGAAGAAAGAATGATAAGAATGGGGAGAGGATATACTCCTATTAATTATTATAACCAAGATTATTTTTATGATGATTTTTTAAAAGATAATCATATAAAACAACTATCTGTTTATCATCAACATGCTCATATAGTAAGCTGTATGTTTGAAAATAATATAAGTGAGAAAGTAATAGGATTATGTTTTGATGGATTTACTTATGAAAAAGATAAAAACTTATGGGGAAGTGAATTTTTAATTTGTGATAATAAAAGTTTTAAGAGAGTAGGTCATTTAAATTATATGAAAATGCCTGGAGGGGAGAATGCAGCAAAAGAGCCTTGGAAAATGGCAGTAAGTTTGCTAGAGTCATGGTCTAGAAATAAATCAAATCTGCCAGTGGAAGAACTAATAAGTAATTTAAGTATAAATAATCTTTTTTCTTATATTAAATACAAAAATTATCATACCATATTATACATGATTAAAAACGATGTAAATACACCTCATACTTCTTCCATGGGAAGGTTATTTGATGGAATAAGTGCATTTTTAAATTTTCAAAAGAAGATTTCTTATGAAGGAGAAGCTTGTTTAGAGTTGGAAAATTTGGCAAAAAAATCTATAAATACAAAGGATTATTATAAATTTGAAATTAATTATGAAAATAATCAATTTATAGTTGATACAGATTATATCATAGAAGAAGTTTTTAAAGAGGTGATAAACAACATAAATCCATGTGAAATAGCTATGAAATTTCACAATACTATAGTTGAATTTTCTTTCAGAATATGTCTGTACTTAAGAAAATTATATCATTTAAACATAGTTGCCTTAAGTGGAGAAGTATTTGAAAATGAAATAATTTTTACAAAGCTGTATGAAAAATTGAGTAACAATAATTTTCAAATATTGACTCATAAAATTCTTCCATGTAATGATTCTAGCTTACCTATAGGTCAACTAATAATAAACATGAATAAAGAATTATAATTATTTATAATATGAAATGAATTTAATCCCTTGATATATTTTTTCAGTTATAATGTAAATATATGCATATTTATCAAAGGGGGAATATATATGGAAAAGGAAATAGTATATAAAAGGTCAAGAAGAGATATATTGATGTATTTACTTTTAGTAATAATTGCTGATTTAGGTTGTGCATATATGATGTTGTGTAGCTCTTATATATTAGGAATAATATGTTTAGTTATATTTGGAACAATAACACTTTATCTAATTAAATCATTAATTATACCTAATGCAATTCTTACTGTTAACAAAGAAGGAATTAAAGCAAAGTATACAAAGGGGAAATATATATCTTGGTATGAGATATCTGAAATTTATATTGATAAAGACTCATACAAAGATAGACCAGTAGATGTATTAGCAATTAAACTTAGAAAAGAAGGTGAGGAAGTTAAAAATATAAAATTTCCACAACCTAAAACTAAGGTAAGAGGGGACTACAATGTAAATCTTCAATACTCTGATGGTAAGTTGGAAGATGCATATGCACAAATAAGAGACTTTTATAGAGATAATATAAAATAAATTCAAGCCAAGGATTTTTCCTTGGCTTTTATGTTAATAATTCGAATTGTTTAATAAGTTTTGCATATTCATATCCTTTTGAAGTTAAAAAGTATTCTACTCTTGGAGGATATTCATAAAAATATTCTTTATTAATTAAATTATCACTTTCTAATTCTTTTAATTTTTCACATAGAACTTTGTGGCTTATTTGTCCAATGGATCTTTGTAGGGCAGTAAATCTTTTTCTGCCAGTAGATAAATTATAAACTATTGAAGATTTGTATTTGCCCCTTATAGGATGAAAATTATTTTCCATGTTGACTATATCATGATGACTATTCATTTTAATACTCCTTTAACTAATTGTTTATATATATTTTACACAGAAAATAAAATATAATACTTACTAAATGGTAACTATCCTATTAAAAGGTTTAATTAAAAAATATGATACAAATTTTAACAAAAAAATAAACGCCAAGAAAATTAACTTGGCATTTATTCTTTAAGATAATTCGTATACTCCATTTGTAAATATATCTCCTATACTGCTATGCTATCCACATCCACATAACTACGTAAAGATCTTACACATTCCCAACCTTTAATAGTTAAGAAGTATTTTATCTCAGCAGGATATGAATAGTTTACACTTTTATATATTAATCCTATTTCTTCTAATTGTTGAAGTTTTAAACTTATTAAATCAAAACTCACACCTTGCATTAATTTTTGAAGGCTAAATAGAGTTTTTCCTCCAGATTGTAAATTGCACATTGTAATAGTTTTACATTCACATTTGATTGGATCAAACCCTATAACATGTTTACAAACCTTATTTTCTTCTTTTTCATTTTTCAAAGTAATCACCTTTCCTTTTTGGAATAATCTTGTTTTAATTAACTATATTAGCAATAAACTTTATTTATTACTTTAAATATAGTATATACAAAAATGGTTAGAAAAGCTACTAATTTTCAGAAAATTTTGAAAAATAATTTATTAACAACTTTAATTACTTTGTATACCAAATACGGTCATGGCATTTATAATATGTAATTCCATGGCAACCTTGGCACCTTCAGCATTTCTATCCTTTATAAAATTCATAATCATTTTATGATCCCTGAGAGTTAATTCATTTATTTTATCAAATTCCTTAGATAAATTAACACCTTTGTTAATGGCTTCATTAATTATAGGCATTAAATCTTTAATAAAAGCGTTGTGACTAGCTTTGGCAATAGCGTTATGAAAATATAACTCATCTTCACTTCTATCTTCATTGTTTAGAATTTTTTCTTCAACATTCTTACCATAATGTAAAATGTTTTCCACATCTTTTTCAGAGGCTCTTTTAGTAGCATAATAAACAGCCATAGGTTCGATTATTAGTCTAAGTTCAAGTAAATCTTTCAAATCAGAAACTGTATTATTAAGTTTTCCAAGATCATGATTATCTAGAGTATCATTAATAATATAAGTTCCCTTACCTCGTTTTATTTCAAGAATATTTTCTGTTACAAGGATTCTAATGGCTTCTCTTAAAGTAGTTCTACTAACATTTAGTTCATTTGATAATAAATTTTCGTTTGGTAACTTATCTCCAATTTTGTATTCCTTTTTTACTATTATTCTTTCTTTTAAATCATCAGCAATTTGTAAAGATAATGAAGGTTCTATCCTTTTCATGTAATCCTCCTAAAAGTATATTTAAAAATTTCAGTTGACATTATACATATGTAGAACTAATATTATGTTATACAACAAAGGGAGTTGTCCAACAACTATGTAATAGACAATAGTATTATAACATATTTAATTGCAAAATGAATTATTTGAAAATTTAGAATATATAAGATAACAGGGGGAAATAAAATGAAAAGTGATAATGTGAGAAAAGGGATGCAACAAGGACCACACCGTTCTTTATTTAATGCATTAGGCCATACAGAGGAGGAAATGAATAAACCTTTAGTAGGTATAGTAAGTTCATATAATGAAATAGTACCAGGTCATATGAATCTAGATAAAATAGTAGATGCAGTAAAACTAGGTGTTGCCATGGCAGGTGGAACTCCTGTAGTATTTCCAGCCATAGCTGTATGTGATGGAATAGCTATGGGACATGAGGGGATGAAATACTCCCTTGCTACTAGAGAGCTTATAGCAGACTCAACAGAATCTATGGCACTTGCTCATCAACTTGATGCACTAGTTATGGTTCCTAACTGTGATAAAAACGTACCAGGGCTTTTAATGGCAGCTGCTAGAGTAAATGTTCCAACAGTATTTGTAAGTGGAGGACCTATGCTTGCAGGTCGTGTTAAAGGAGAAAAAAGAAGTTTATCTTCCATGTTTGAAGCCATAGGAGCTTTTGCTGCAGGAAATATTACTGAAGAAGAAGTTACTGAATTTGAAAATAAAGTATGCCCAACATGTGGGTCTTGTTCTGGAATGTACACAGCAAACTCAATGAACTGTTTAACAGAAGCTATAGGTATGGGGTTAAAAGGAAATGGTACAATACCAGCAGTATATTCAGAAAGAATAAAACTTGCTAAACATGCAGGCATGAAAGTAATGGAACTTTATGAAAAAAACATAAGACCAAAAGATATATTAACTGAAAAAGCATTTATGAATGCCTTAACAGTAGATATGGCTCTAGGTTGTTCTACTAACTCTATGCTTCATTTACCAGCAATAGCTCATGAAGCAGGAGTAAAATTAACACTAGATTTGGCAAATGAAGTAAGTGAAAAAACTCCTAATCTTTGTCACTTAGCACCAGCAGGATATACATATATGGAAGATTTAAATGAAGCAGGTGGAGTATATGCTGTTATGAATGAACTAGATAAAAAGGGATTATTATATACAGATTTAATAACTGCTACTGGAAAAACTGTTGGTGAAAACATAGCAGGATGTGTAAACAAAGATCCAGAAACTATAAGACCGATTGAAAATCCATATAGTGAAACTGGAGGCCTTGCAGCTCTTAAAGGAAATCTTGCACCAAATGGATCTATAGTAAAAAAATCAGCAGTTTGTGATGAAATGTTAGTTCATGAAGGACCAGCTAGAGTGTTTGACTGTGAAGAAGATGCCATAGCTGCTATAAAAGGTGGAAAAATAGTAGCTGGAGATGTAGTTGTAATAAGATATGAAGGCCCAAAGGGAGGACCAGGTATGAGGGAAATGTTAAATCCTACTTCAGCCATAGCAGGAATGGGCCTAGGAGAAAGTGTAGCTCTTATAACGGATGGACGTTTTTCAGGAGCGTCTAGAGGAGCATCTATAGGTCACGTTTCACCAGAAGCAGCAGTGGGAGGACCTATAGCTTTAGTTAAAGAAGGAGATTTAATAAGAATAAATATAAATGAAAAAACTTTGGATATGGTAGTATCTGAATATGAATTAGAAGAAAGAAGAAAAGCTTGGACTCCAAGAGAACCAAAGATAACTACTGGATATTTAGGAAGATATAGTAAAATGGTTACTTCTGGAGATAGAGGAGCAGTATTGGAGTTCTAATACAGATTTTAAAAGCTTTAAAGTTTTCAGCTTTAAAGCTTTTTATTATAACTTAAAAGGGGGAAAGATAAATGGAAACATTAGAAAAAGTAAGTAAATTTGTTGGAAAGTATATGGCAATTATTGTACTTATAGTAGCATCAGTAGCTTTATTTGTACCTACTTCTCTAAGTTGGATACAAACATCTTGGATAAATTACTTACTAATGATAGTAATGTTTGGTATGGGGCTTACCATAAAACCTGGTGATTTTGCCATAGTTTTTAAAAGACCAAAAGAAGTAATAATAGGATGTTTGGCTCAATTTACTATTATGCCTTTACTAGCTTTTGCACTTGGTAAAGGATTTGCTTTAGAGGATGCATTATTAGTAGGTCTAGTTCTTGTGGGCACTTGTCCAGGAGGAACATCTTCTAATGTAATGAGTTATTTAGCTAAAGCAGATGTGGCATTATCTGTTGGAATGACTACAGTATCCACATTAATTGCACCTATATTAACTCCAGCAATAACTTATTTATTATTAAAAACAACGGTAGAGATAGATGCCTTTGGAATGTTTTTATCCATAATAAAAGTAGTAATTATACCGATTGGTTTAGGACTTATAATTAATAAATTATTTTCAGAGACTACAGAGAAAATATCTAAGATATTACCTTTAGTATCAGTAACAGCTATAGTTTTAATAGTTGCATCAGTAGTTTCTGCTAATTCAGAGAAAATATTAACTACAGGTGCGGTAGTATTTGTAGTAGTAATTCTCCATAACTGCGGTGGATATGCATTAGGATATGGAATTTCTAAAATGCTTAGACTTCCAGTAGTTAAGAGAAAAACTATTGCCATAGAAGTAGGTATGCAAAACTCAGGTCTTGCATCAGGACTTGCAACTACATCTTTCCCTAATTTAGCTATGGCTACAGTACCAGGCGCTATATTTAGTGTATGGCATAATATTTCAGGAGCAATAATAGCAAATATCTTTGCCAATATGAAAGACAAAGAAGAAGTAAAAGAAAGTATTGATTAATATTATGAGCAATTAATTAGAATTATAATAAATAAAGATATTTTGAAATGAATCTTGCAAAACATTTCAGAGTATCTTATTTTTTATGTCAAAAAAGCCAAAAAACGTTTTTTTTATCGTATTGTTGAATAAATTGCAACTTTATAATTGGATTATGCAAAAATATGTTGTAATTTAGGGAAATATATCTTATAATTAACTTAAATGAATGAAATAAAAATAAATTATGCATTTTTCGCATTAATAAAACAAAAATAAAATATGAATATTATTGGAGGAAAAAATAGAATGGAATTATTAAACAATTTAGTATTAAGTTTTAGTGATATCTTATGGTCCAAAGTTCTTATAGTAATGCTAATTGTAGTAGGACTATACTTTACTTTTAGGACAAAGTTTGTACAATTTAGGTTCTTTGGAGAAATGTTTAGACTTTTAGGTGATGGAGCAAAGGGAGAAAAGAAAGAAGGGGCAGTTTCATCATTCCAAGCTTTCTGTATATCAACAGCATCTCGTGTTGGTACGGGTAATATAGCAGGTATTGCAATGGCAGTTGTTGCCGGGGGACCTGGATCAGTATTTTGGATGTGGTTAATAGCAATTATTGGTTCAGCATCAAGTTTTGTGGAAAGTACATTAGCACAAATATTTAAGATAAAAGATGGTGAAGCATTTAGAGGAGGGCCTGCATATTATATAGAGCAAGGTCTTGGAAGTAAAAAAATGGGAATGCTATTCTCATTTCTTATAACAATATGTTTTGGATTTGTGTTTAATGCAGTTCAATCAAACACAATAGCAGCTGCATTTAACAATGCTTTTGGAATAGATAAATTTGTAATAGGAGTAGTTATTGCTATACTAACAGCATTGGTAATATTTGGTGGTGTTCACAGAGTTGCAAAAGTTTCTGAAATAATAGTGCCAGTATTGGCAGTTATGTATATATTAGTTGCATTATTTATTGTGGTAATTAATATAACAGAAATACCAGGAATAATAGTAACTATATTTGAAAGTGCTTTTGGATTTAGAGAAATGGCAGTAGGTTCAATGAGTGGTATGATATTAGTTGGTATAAAAAGAGGTTTATTCTCAAATGAAGCAGGGATGGGTTCTGCTCCAAATGCTGCGGCAACTGCAGATACAACTCATCCAGTTAAACAAGGTTTAATCCAAAGTTTAGGTGTATTTACAGATACGATAGTAATTTGTTCATGTACTGCATTTATTATACTGTTATACCCTGATTATTCAGCAGCAGGACTTGACGGAATACAATTAACTCAGGCAGCTTTAAGCTCTCACATAGGATCAATAGGATATGTATTTTTAGCAATATGTATATTACTATTTGCATTCAGTTCTATAGTTGGTAATTATTACTATGGTCAATCAAATATAGAATTTATGAATAATAACAAAATAGTTTTAAATGTATTTAGAGCATTAGTTGTTGGTATGGTTTTATTTGGTTCAGTAGCAACTGTTGAAATAGTTTGGAATTTAGCAGACGTATTTATGGGACTAATGGCAATAATAAACTTAATAGCTATAGTTTTACTTGGTAAATATGCATTTATAGCTTTACAAGATTATACAGATCAAAAGAAAGCTGGAATAAAAGAACCAGTATTTGATGCTTCTAATATAAAAGGATTAGAAAACATTGAACATTGGAAAAATGATATAGAAGAAAAGGCTATGTAATATAACTTAAGTAATTTTGAAGGGTGTATCAAAAAAATGATACACCCTTTATTTATGAAAAAATATTGTTTTATAAATTATTCTAGCTAGTTTGTTTTACTTTGTTAAATTGCTTTTTAATAGTACTTATACCTTCTATCATAAGAACTACTGCAAGAGCTATAAGAAGTACACATAGTATTGTACGTATATAGCACCATCCTAAACCTTCTCCTCCTGCCACAATTGCAAGTACATTACTTTTTATAGTTAATGCTAAAGAAGCAACAGTTGCAACTAACATAAATACCATTGGGAAGAATAACATTTTATTGTTTTTACCAATATTACCAAGCCATGCAGTAATAGCAAGTAAACCAAGAGCTGCAAGTAATTGATTAGCTGCTCCAAATAATGCCCATATATTTGCATATCCAGTAAGACCTAAAGATATACCAAGAACAACAGTTATTAAAGTTGCTATGTATGGATTAGTTATAGTTTTTTTGAATCCGCTAACATCAGCTCTAGTTTCACCAGGATCTAACCAGAATTCTTGGAACATATATCTAGCAAGACGAGTAGCAGTGTCTAATGAAGTTAAACAGAAAACTGAAACTGTTAAGACTAATAAAGAATATACTATATTGTATATATTTGTAAGACCAGGTATTTGACTTAACATTCCAGCTATTCCTGATGCGAAAACTACAGTAGGTGTTACCGTTGTTCCTGCCGCATAATCTTTCCATATATATCCAACTGAACATACAGATATAACAGCTAATGCACATTCTATCAACATTGAACCATAAGATATTGGTCTAGCATCTTTTTCACTGTTTAATTGTTTTGCTGTTGTACCAGAAGCAACTAAAGAGTGAAAACCTGATATAGCACCGCATGCTATAGTAACAAATAAGGCAGGGAACAAATATCCAAGAGATGTTCCAGTTGGAGCTACAGTATCAACAAAACCAGTAAATGCTGGTATATCTAATGTTGGATGAGAACCAACTATACCAACAATAGCAAGTACTATCATACCATATAGTAAGAATGAACTTAAGTAATCACGTGGTTGAAGTAATATCCAAACAGGAGTTACAGATGCAACTAGGATATAAGCACCAACAATAATCATCCAAGTTGTAGAATTTAAGTATAGTGGATGCCAATTTAAACCTATAGCTATACAAATAACGATTGCAATTACACCTATTACAGTTGAAACACCTAGTGAAGCATTACGTCTGTAAACAAAAAAACCAAAAGCAATTGCAATTAATATAAATAATATTGATATCATTGCTGTAGAAGCATTTGCTGCACTAGTAGCCACATCAACTGCACCAGTTTCTGTAAATGTTGCCTTGAAAGTATCTGCAACTATAGATGCAAAAGCAGCCACAACTAGAAGTAGTGTTAAATATGAGAAAATAATAAATAATTTCTTAGCACGAGCACCAATATTTTGTCCTATAACTTCTCCTATAGATTGACCTTTATGACGTATAGATGCAAATAATGCACCAAAGTCATGTGTTGCACCAAAGAATATACCACCTATTAAAACCCAAAGTAAAACTGGAACCCAACCAAATACTGCTGCTTGTATTGGACCATTAATAGGACCAGCACCAGCTATTGATGAGAAATGGTGACCTAGAAGTACGGGAGCTTTTGCAGGTACATAATCTAATCCGTCTTCCAATTCGTGTGAAGGAGTGACTTTTTTTTCGTCAATTCCCCATTGATCAGCTAGCCACTTACCATAAGTAACATAGCCTACTAATAATACAGCAATACTTATTAATAATAAAGTTACTGCGCTCATAAGCTTACCCCCTTTTATAAAAGTTTAAAAATATTTAGTTATATATATAAATAAATTATAACTATCAGTTTAAAAAACTAAGTTAAATAACTTAGCTGTATTGTTTCTTTAATTTTTTTAAAAGAGAATTCTTTTTATAAAATAATTCCTCTAAAAAATCAGAAGTAACTTTGCCACTTTTATTTGAATATATTTTATTTTCATTAGTATTTATGCAAGCTATATGAAAATCCATCCAACCATGAAAAGAAAATCTAAAGTTTTTACTTATTTTACATTTTTTTATTAAATTTTCTGTTTCTTTATCACATGTATCATATACAAAAATAGTAGTAATATAAGAATACATATGACCTGGCTTTGGATCTATAACTTTCATGCCTTTATCATAAGCATAATCTCTACATTTTAAAAACATATCCTTAGTAAGTGTATCTGTTTTAAAAACATAAACGTATTCGTTAGCATCAGTAGACCAAAGTTGAGCTTTTTTTGATAGAACATATTTTTCGTTGTGAACATGAAATTCACAAGTAGCTACAAGCGGAATACATTTATTTTCGCATTTTTCAACATTGTAATAAACCTCATAACTTTTCAAAATTTTATCTATTATATCGTCTTTATCAGAAAAAAGTAGCATTTTTATATCCCCCTTATAAAAAATTCCCAAGTTAAAATAATAGTAATACAAATAATAGTAATACAAAATACAGAAAAAAACAATTAGAATTTTCAGAAAACATAAAAAATAAACATATAATTGGTCATTTTAATATATTAAATTAATATTTTTTTAACTTGGACTTTCTTTTACAAAGTTTACTTTAAGTTTTTCTATTCTATTATCATCTACTTCAACTACTTGTAGTTCATAATTCTCAATATTTAATATTATGTTCTCTTCACTTCTAGGAATTTTATCTATTATAGAAATAATATAACCATTTATAGTATCACAATCATCACATTTTATATCAGTATTAAAAGTATTATTAAAATCTAATATGGACATATTACCTTTAATTTCAAATCTACCATGGCCAAGATTTTTAACTTTATTATTATCTATGTCATACTCATCTTCAATATCACCAACTATTTCCTCTATTATATCTTCCATGGTGACTATGCCAGAGAAACCACCATACTCATCTATTAAAATAGACATATGTTTTTTACTTTGTTTTAATAATAGAAATAATTCATCAATTTTCTTATTTTCTGGTACAAAGGAAGGTGAGTGTAGTAAACCTTTTAAATTAAGATTATCAAAATTGCAGTTAACTAAATGTGATATTAAATCTTTAATGTAAAGTATACCAATTATATTATCGACAGAATCCTTATATACAGGTATTCGTGAATATTTGCAATTAAGAATGGTGTTAAGTTTTGTATTAATATCATCATCAATATCAATTAAAACAGTATCTGTTCTAGAAGTCATAATTTCCTTAGATACTTTACCTGAAAAATCAAAGACCTTATTTATTATTTCTTTTTCTATAAAGTTAATTGTTCCATTTTTTTCAGACTGAGTAATTAATAGTTTTATTTCTTCTGTGCTAATATTGTTTTCATATTCCACATCATCATTCTGTGTTAACTTTAATATAGCTTTAGTAGACAATGACAATATTTTTATAAACGGTTTGGAAATTTTAGATGCAAAGTAAATAGGTTTTACTGAGTTTAAAGACATTTTCTTACATTTTTGTAAAGTAATTCTTTTAGGCACTAGTTCACCAAACGCTAATGTTAAAAATGAAAGTATTATTATTAATATCATGGAAAGTTCCTTGATATATATTAAAAATAATTGAGGAATAATACTCCTCGAGAGGTCGTCAAGACTACTCATTATCAAACTCCTCCTAAAGTTTTTATTAATAATATTGTATAAATAATTATAGATATAATATATTAAACTTGTGTTAATTTATGAATATTTTTTAATGAATTTTATGATGAATAATTACCTTAATTAAATTCGATTTAATATGTATATATTGTAAATGAATTTGTATAAATATTATGATATTATAGACAATGCAGGACAAATTTAGGAAGGAATATATCATTATGAAGAAAGTAGCAGTTTTATTAATTTTATTAAGTACATTAATTACGGGATGCAGTAAAAATAAAGAGTCAAACTCTTTTGAAAGATATATGGAGGAAGGAAAAAGAGCTGTAGCAAGTGAAGAATATGAAGTGGCAAATAAATTTTTCTTATTAGCTATGGAAGAAAATAATAAAGATACTGAAGCAAAGGCATTATACAACCAAAGCAAAAACTTAGTTGAGGTTTTAAAATCAATAGAAGATGAAAAATATGATGTGGCAATTCAATTATGTGATGCTATAGAAAAAGTAAGTAGTAAAAGTAATATAATAAAAGACGTAGCTAAATCTTTAAAAGAAGAATGTAGTACTTTATTAGAAAAATTAAAAGAAGAAGCTGAAGAAGAAATTAGTACAAGAACTATTACTTATAAAAAAACATATTACTTAAATTACTTAAATACAATAGATAAAAATTACAAAGATGCTTATGATAATGTGGTAGCAGGAGCAGGACTTAGGAAAATTTTAGAGGAAGAATACTCACAATGGGATGAGGCTTTAAATGAAATATTGTCAGTTCTAAAAGAACAATTACCTAGTGATGAAATGAAAAGCTTAACAAATAGTCAAAAATCATGGATAAAAATTAGAGAAGAAGACGCTGATTTAGCACAAGAGGAAGGCGGAACAGGAACTTTAGGTTTAGAGATGAGAGCAGACTATTTACTAGAAACTACAAAAGAAAGATGCTACTACTTAGTTTACGATTATATGAGATAATATTTTTGGCATCCACCATAAAAGACTTGCTTATTAAGCAAGTCTTTTGATTTTTATATTATCTTAAATTATTAATTAATAATAAAAATGCACTTCCTGCTTTTAGGAATTCTTCTCCTTCTACTCTACCAACCTTAAGATTTTTATTATTATATACATATCCATCACTATCAACTCTTCCAACAGGGAAGTAGTTAGTTGGATGATTGTGAATTATATTATTATCATCGATTCTTCCTACGGGAGAATTATTAATTGGATGATTATGAATTATATTGTTAATGTCAATTCTTCCTACTGGACATTGGTGATATAAATGATTATGAATTACACCATCAGAATCTAATCTTGCAACACCTAAAGAATTATAAGGAAAATTTACTATAGTACTTGCCATATACTTTACACCAACCTTTGCAATTTATTGTTAGAAAAATATTTGTTGAAATATTATCTTATATTAAGAATTAGACATAAAAAGATATAAACCTTCATAAATTATAAATGTATACAACATACTTTAAGATCTGAAGAAATTATTTGTAAAATTACTATTTTATAAGAATAATAATGATGATGTGGATTAAAATTTTAAACATAATGATGAATATAAGTGTTAAAAGGGTATAAGATTATAGATAAGAATAAAAGAGAGGAGTTAGCTTATGGATGATATATACAATGAAATAGAAAATAAATTTAAGAATATAGAAAAACTTTTGAAAAGTGAACTTATAGGCCAAGACTTATATATAAAAAATTTAATAAGTTATATAAAAGATAAAACGTTAAAAAATGAAAAAGGAGTTCTTCTTTTAGTTGGAGAAAAAGATACGGGCAAAAAAACTAGCATTAGGTTTTTAGTAGAAGAAATGTACAAAGATGAATTAATAGAAAGTGATAATATAAACGAAATAAATCTAGATACATATAATTTTAAATTGGGATATAATGCATTTTTAAGTGATTTACATGAAAAATTGAAATCTAAATCAAAATGTATAATGTTTAAAAATATACAAGATGCAATGGGGGAAATAGTTAATGTTATTTCAGAACTTTGTTTAAATTCGTGCTTTAACCTAAATGATGATTATATTATAAAAAATAATGTATTTGTAAAAGCTGATGAAGAAAATCGAGAAGAAACAAATGATATTTTGACCTCAGAAAAAATTCATAAAGAAAAAATAAATCAATTAATTTGCAATAATAAATTTATAGTATTTACTAGTGATGATAAAAATATTGATTTAGAAAAGGTATTTGGCAATAATCTAATTGATAAAATGCTTTATACTAAAGATTTGGATGAAAAAGAAAGAAACATGGTTGTAAGAAGAAGGGTAATTGAAACAATAAATAATATTAAAGAAGAATTAGCTTTAGATATAATGGTAGATCTAAATAAAGACGAGTCCAATAAGGAATACTTTGGTGTTTGTAAATATTTACAAGAAAGTTATAAAAAAGATAGTAATTTTGGTATATCAGAGTATGTGATATACAAACTTAATAATCCTCTTAGAAATCTTGTTATTAAAGAAAATATAAAAGTAAATAGTAGATTATTTATTTATGTGGAAAATGATGAAATATATTGTAAGGTAGACTCTCAGTCTTATAAATTAAGTGATTATACAACGCCAACTTTGGAAGAAGCTAAATATAAATTAAATTCTATTATAGGTATAAAGGAACTAAAAGAATTTATTTACAATGTTCAAAATAATTACAAAGTACAAAATATAAGAGAAAGATTGGGTCTTACTACTTCTAAAATATCAATGAATATGATATTTGCAGGAAATGCAGGTACAGGGAAAACTAATGCAGCAAGAACTACCTTTGAATATTTAAATGCCCTAGGTTTACTTTCTCGTGGAGTGTTTAGAGAAGTAAGTAAAGCAGATTTCGTTAGTGAAAATACAAATGAAACTGCTAAAAAAACTATGGAAGTTATAAGTTCTGCCATTGGAGGAGTTTTATTTATTGATGAAGCTTATTCTCTATGCGAAAGTGAAGATGATAAGGTTGGTAAAGAAATTGTAGATGCTCTTCTTAAAGGAATAGAGGATAATAGACATGACTTAGTAGTCATTCTTGCTGGATATGAAAATGATATGGAAAAATTTCTAAGCATAAATCCAGGATTAAAATCTAGATTTCCTAACATAATTCATTTTGAAGATTATACTCCTTATGAAATGTATTCCATAGCAATAAATATTGCAAAAAGTAAAGGATATAAAATAGCAGATAATGTGGAAGATGATTTAATAGACTTATTTGCTAAAAATCAAATTAGTGGAAAAAATGATTTAGGAAATGCCAGATTTGTAAGAAATATAATTGAAAATGCCATAATGGACGCATCTAGAAAGTATTTACAAGATAAACAAAAGAAAATAGATTTATTGGAAAGTCATAACTTTAACTTTAAAGTTAAAGCCAAATTTAATTTGGAAGAAAGACTAAAAAATATAATTGGATTAGAAGAAGTTAAAAACTTACTAAGAAGTCAGTACAAGCTTATTGTGGCACAGGAAAAAAGAAAATCAGTAGGAGTAGAAACAGAAATTGAACAAAATCTGAATATGGTTTTTGCAGGAAACCCGGGAACAGGAAAAACTTCCATAGCAAGACTTGTGGCAGAAATGTTAAATAGCATGGGTTTACTTAAAATAGGCCAACTTGTGGAAACTGATAGATCCAACTTTGTTTCAGAAGTTCCTGGTGAAACATCTAAAAAAACTGAAGAAACTTTTAAAGAAGCTATAGGTGGAATATTATTTATAGATGAAGCATATACTCTTGCCTACGATCCTCTTGGAAGAGAAGCCATAGAAACCTTACTTAAATTAATTGAGGATTACTCAAAAGATGTAATAGTAATACTTGCAGGCTATGAAAAAGAAATGGAAGATTTTTTTGATGTGAATATTGGTCTTCGTTCTAGATTTCCTCTATGGACTAACTTTGAAGATTATAAGCCAGATGAACTTTGTGAAATGGCAATAAAACTTTTGGAATCTAAAGGATTTAAATTATCAAAAAATGGCTACACATCACTTAAAAAGAGTTTTGTTGATATATATGAAAATTCCGATATGCAATCTGGAAATGGCAGATTGGTTAGAAACTATGTTGAAAACTTAATTAGAGCGCAGAGTATTAGAATTTCTGAAAGTGATATTAGTGTTTATGAAATGAACTTAATAACTACGAAAGATATAGATAATATAAATGAATTTACATCTGCCAATGATTTTAATTTAGAATCAAAGCTGAAAAAAATTGCAGCAAATGAAAAAGCTAAGAATTTTTTAAGAAATCAATATAAAATTATTAAAACAAAAGAAAAAAGAGAAAAGCTAGGAGTTAAAAGTCAGTTAAGTAAATATAGTAATATGGTATTTACAGGGGAGAATGGTACAGGTAAAAAAACAACATTAAAAATATTGTCAAGTATGTATTACAGTGTAGGAATATTAAAATCAAAACATATTGTGGAAATGGACGAAATAGAAATTACCTCACTTTTAGATGGAGGAGTACAAATTGAAGATATATTAAACAGTTATTTAGGTAAAATGGTATTAATTGATAAAGTACATTTATTTAATAATAAATACAATAAAAAAGAGTTAATATCATCTTTAATTAAATTTATTGATAAAAATAATAATAAAATAATTATTGTTTTATGTGGAGAAAAAGAGGGCATGAAGGACTTTGTGTTAAGTAATCCTGCTCTTAGTTGCAGATTTCCAATATGGTTAGATTATGAAGATTACAATGAAAATGAACTATTTGAAATTGCAACAAATCTTATAACTTATAGAGGGTATGAAATAAACAAAGATGGAGATGAAGAATTAAAAAAATCCATAATTGATCTTTCAAAAGTATCTAATCTTAGTGTTAAAAATGCACTTATGATTACTAAATTCTTAGATAAAGTTGTGAGAATGCAAAGTATAAGAGTTTATAACGATAAAATCATACCAAAAGATATAAATACTATTAATGCCTTAGATATAAGAAAAAGTAAAGAACAATTTATAAAAGAAAATACAATTGAAGAATCTATTTGTAATATGAATACTAAGGAAGAAAAAGTAGTACAAGACAATTTAATAAATTATAATGAAAGCAGCTTGCCTTATGGCAGAAGTTTGAACATTATAGATGAGTTATTAAAATTAAAAAACTTATTAGATTTAGATTTAATTACTAAGGAAGAATTTAGTCTTTTGAAAAAAGATTTGCTAAGAATTTTATGATATTTATTTTAAGAATAATTTAGATAAATTACAATTATAGATTACAATAGAATTAAAGAAACTATAATTGGGGGGAATTATTTTGAGTGAACTATCTTATTTAAATAAGAGCTTTACAACTGAAGTTTTTTATAAAAAAATAAAGGTTGAGGATATTTTAAATGATTATATAGATGTGGACACATTCTTAGAATGTTGCAAAGAATGTCCTAATTATGACACAAGATGGAGTTGTCCGCCCTATGATTTTGATGTAATTGATTATTGGAAAAAGTACAAATACCTACATGTATTAGGGTATAAAATTACTTTTGAGGAAGATGTAGTTTCAAAAACTTATGATGAAGAAGAACTTAGTTTATTTATTAAAGAACTGTTTAGAAATCAGATGGAATTCTTTTATGAAAAAACAAAATACTTAGAAGAAAAATACGAAGAATCTGTAAGTTTGGCATGGGGCAAATGCTATATATGTAATGAGTGTACAAGAAAACATTCTAAAAAATGCAGATATGAAGATGACTTGAGATATTCTATTGAATCATTGGGAGGAAATGTAGACAAATTAAGCAAAGATTTATTTAATATAGAGTTAAAGTGGGCACAAAGAGGAAAACTTCCTCAGTATTATTTTAATTCCATAGGGCTATTAACTAAAGAAGATGAAATTTTAACTGATTATGAATTATAAAAATATCCAGTAATTTGTTTTTTTAAAATTACATAAATATATAAAGATTATTTTAAAAAAATATACTAAAATTAATAAGTAAGAATAAAAGCTAAAAAAGGAGATTTTAGGATGAAAGTATTATTAATAAATGGAAGCCCACATAAAAATGGATGTACATACACTGCTTTAAGTGAAGTATCAAAAGCTTTAAATAATAACAATGTGGAAAGTGAAATTTTCCATATAGGGATGAAGCCAATACAAGGATGTATAGCTTGCGGTAAATGCTATGAAACTGGAAAATGTGCATTTGCAGATGAACTTTATAATAATTTATTTGAAAAGGTAAAAGAAGCTGATGGAATAGTTGTAGGATCACCAGTTTACTACTCAGGTCCAAACGGATCTTTATGTGCTTTACTAGATAGAATATTTTATTCTGCCTCTTATTTAATGAAAAATAAACCTGCAGCTGCAGTAGTAAGCTGTAGAAGAGGGGGAGCAAGTGCATCTTTTGATCGTTTAAACAAATATTTTACAATAAACCAAATGCCAGTAGTTTCGTCTCAGTACTGGAACTCTATTCATGGTAATACAGCAGAAGAAGCAAAGCAAGATTTAGAAGGTCTTCAAATTATGAGAACCTTAGGTAATAATATGGCTTGGATGTTAAAAACAATTAAGAGCTCTAATGAAGAATTACCACAACAAGAAGAAAGAATAGGAACAAACTTTATTAGATAATAATTTAATAATAAATAAAATATATATGAATTTTAAACTAATACCTTGTATTACTGTAATAATACAAGATTGAAATTTATGAGTTTTATTAAAATTATATAAAATAACTAATATAAATTGAAGCCCTAAGGATAAGTAAATAAGCTTATCTTAGGGCTTTTTTGTTTTTGAGATATAATTTTTTACAAAAAAGTACTTGATAAACAAATTGTATTACTGTACTATTGTATTATAATATTAATACAATAAGGCGGTGAAAAAATGAGTTGGAGTATAGATAATAATAAGCCTGTATATATACAACTGGTGGAGCAATTAAAATCTAAAATAATTTCTGGTGAGTTTAAAGCAGGAGAAAAAATAGATTCAGTAAGAAATTTAGCAGAAGATGCACAAGTAAATCCAAATACAATGCAAAAAGCTTTGGTGGAGTTGGAAAGAGAGGAGCTAGTTTTCAGCAAAAGAACTAGTGGAAGATTTGTTACTGATGATAAGGAGAAAATTAAATCTATGAGGAAAGAAGTTGCCAATGAGGAAATAAGAAATCTGAAAATAAACTTAGAAAGACTTGGTTTTACTAAAGATGAGATAATTAATCTTGTAATTTCTAATATAAAGGAGGAAGACTAAATGGAAAATATGGTAGAGTTTAACAATGTTTATAAAAGTTATAACAACAAAGAAGTTTTAAAAGGTGTAAACTTAAATATACCAAAGGGAAAGATTGTAGGATTACTTGGACCTAATGGTAGTGGTAAAACTACTATGATAAAGTTAATGAATAATTTACTTCAAACAGATGAAGGCAGTATAGAAATAAAAGGTATGAAGCCTTCAATAGAAACTAAAAAGATAGTTTCATATTTACCTGAGAAAACTTATTTAAATGATTGGATGAAAGTTAAAGATATATTGGGATTTTTTAAAGACTTTTATGCAGACTTTGATATGGAAAAAGCAGACCAAATGATTAAAAGCTTAAAAATAGATAAAAATGAAAAGCTAAAAACCATGTCTAAAGGTACAAAGGAAAAAGTTCAGTTGATTTTAGTCATGTGTAGAAATGCTGATTTATATATACTTGATGAACCTATAGGTGGCGTGGATCCAGCAGCAAGAAGTTATATACTTAAGACTATTTTAGCAAATTACAATGAAGATTCTACTTTATTAATTGCAACACATTTGATTAGTGAAATAGAAAATATTTGTGATGATGTAATCTTTATTTCAAATGGTGAAATAGTTCTTCAAGGAAATGTGGACGAAATTAGAGAAGAAAAAGGTAAATCAATAGATGCTTTATTTAGGGAGGAATTTAAATGTTAGGTAAATTAATAAAATATGAATTTAAAGCTTGTGGAAGAATATTTTTCCCCTTATATTTAGGAATTTTGCTATTAGCAGTAATAAATGGAGTATATATTGGTGTAAATTTTAAAAATGAAGTAATAGATGGACTTCCTAGGAATCTTACAGCCTATAATACTCAAGGCATTTTAATGCTAGTTTTAGTTGCCTTATTTGTTGCTTTATTTGTAATTACTATAGTGCTTACAATTCAAAGATTTAAGAAAAATTTACTTGATGAAGAAGGATATTTAATGTTTACTTTGCCTGTGAAAAGCAGTAGTTTAATATTATCTAAACTTTTAGTAGCTTTAATATATGTAATTATCAGTGCTATTGTGGCATCATTATCATTTATAATAATCGGTGTAATCGCCGGAGATATTAATATAGTAGAATTTTTAAAAGTATTTACAAACGCACAATTTTTAACTGAAGGTATACAGTTTACAGTTTATATGCTTTTAGGTCTATTAATAAGCTATGGTATATTTGTATTAATAATTTATTTATCTTTATCTATTGGTCAATTACCGCAACTTAGCAAGCATAGGGTGGCAGCTGGAGTAATATTATTTTTTATTATAAATTTAATTATAACTAATTTACAAAACTTTGTGAGAAACAATATATTAGGGTCAGTTACAGAAGTAGAAATTACAAGTAGTCTTACGGGTTCATATCTTACTTATGTATCATTGGAATTAATTATAGGGGTAGTGCTGTTCTTATTAACTAGTTGGATATTAAATAAAAAATTAAACCTTGAATAAATAATTAAGACTTGGAGAGTATCTTCAAGTCTTTTTATAATTATACTAAGATGGAGTATTACAAAATATTATATAGCTTTTATCATTAATGAGTATTGTAATGCATAGAATTTAGAAAAAGTATTTTAAGGGGGCACTATGATAAACGATCAAAAATACGCTATATTGTCACTTGAGCTACATTTATTTTTTGCAAGAATAATGAAAGAGCATTCACTTTTTTTAGAGGTTGGATTCACGCCTAAAGACTCAGAATTTGCTAGGAGAGCAGAACATTATAAAAATGAATTTGAAAAATTATTATCCTATACAGTGAGTGCTAGTAATGGAATAATAAGACCAATTGTTTTAAACTCAGGAGAAATTATAACTGATTTCACATTAGGAACAGAAGCAAAAACTCAGGCACTGACAGGTATAGAGATAAATCAAAGTATAACCGAAATGGAATCAAAACTACGTAGTGGTCAAAATCCTCAGGTTAGCTCTAATTTAATAAACTATGTAAATCAACTTAACGCCAATGGAAAAATACTTCTTAACGGACTTATTAAGTTTAAGAGGAGAATATTAGATGGTGTTTTATCATGCAATTTACTTAACCTTAATTATCCGTCACTTATTGAACATACAATTCATGAAGCTGAGTTATATTTAGCATTAATAGATAACCTTCAAAATAGAGTTGACATTGATTCTAAAGATACTAGAGAAACTGAATTATTCTGGGATGAAATTATGATGGAACATGCACTTTTTATAAGGGGATTACTTGACCCTTCAGAAGATGACTTAATTGAAACTGCAGATCAGTTTGCAGATACATTTAAAGATTTAATTGAAGAGGCTCAGAATATGACAAATATGACCATAAACAGTGTTTTAAATCAAACTTTAGATCAAACTGTTCAACTTAAGAATTTCAAACAAGCAGGTACAGATGGTATTTCTAGGTGTAAAATTAAATCTATAATATTACCACTTCTTGCAGATCATGTACTAAGAGAGGCAAATCATTATATTAGATTACTAGAAACTTATAAAGAAATGTAATTAATTTATGTGAAATAAAGAACCGTATCACAAGTAAGTGATACGGATTTTTTTATTATGAGTCAATAAAACAATAAATAAGGATTAAGCTGAACAAGAATTAAATAATGATGAAGATAATATTGATTGAAAAAAATTAAAAATTATGATAGAATGAAAACATGGGAATGAAGTTCTCCCAAAGTTTACACTTAAACCGCATTTATGCTGATGACTTCTGTGATTATTTTGTCACGGAAATTATCAGCTTTTTTTATGCAAAGAATAGGAGGTAGAGATGTTAACAAGTTTAGCAATTATTTTTTTATTTGGCTTATTAATGGGAAGTATATTTAATAAGTTGAAATTACCCAGCTTAATGGGAATGATTTTTACAGGGATTTTACTAAGTCCTTATGCATTTAATTTATTGGATGATAAGATATTAGCCATTTCATCAGATCTTAGACAGTTGGCTCTTGTAATTATTTTAACTAGAGCTGGATTATCTCTAGATGTGAAAGATTTGAAGAAAGTAGGTCGTCCTGCCATATTAATGTGTTTTGTGCCTGCATGTTTTGAAATTTTGGCTGTTGTTTTGATTGCACCAAAATTATTAGGAGTTACAGTGTTAGAAGCAGCAATTATGGGAACTGTAGTTGCAGCTGTATCTCCAGCTATTATTGTTCCAAGAATGATTAATTTGATAGAACAAAAAATAGGAAAAGAAAATAGTATTCCCCAATTAATTATGGCTGGTGCATCAGTTGATGATATTTTCGTAATAGTATTATTTACTGCTTTTACAGGTTTGGCAAAGGGTGGAGATATATCTTTATCAAGTTTTGCCCAAATACCAATTTCAATAATAATGGGAATATTAGTTGGTATACTTATGGGAATTGTTTTAATAAAATTATTTAAGAAAGTTCACTTTAGAGATTCTATAAAAGTAATAATAATACTTAGTGTTTCTTTCTTATTGATAGAATTACAAAATAGCTTGGAAAATATAATTCCTATGTCAGGATTACTTGCAATTATGAGTATGGGAATATTAATTAAAGCTAAATATGAAATGTTAGCAGTAAGATTATCAAATAAATATAATAAGTTATGGCTTGCTGCAGAAATAATATTGTTTGTTTTAGTTGGAGCAACTGTAAATGTAAAATATGCAATTGAGGCTGGAATACCAGTAGTAATATTAATATTATTTGCCTTAGTCCTTAGAATGATTGGTGTTTATGCTTGTTTAATAAAAACAAAGCTTTCTATGAAGGAAAGATTGTTCTGTATGATAGCCTATACACCAAAAGCTACAGTGCAAGCAGCTATTGGAAGTATGCCATTAGCTATGGGGCTTGATTGTGGTAACCTAGTTTTAACAGTGGCAGTTCTTGCCATACTTATTACTGCACCATTTGGAGCTATAGGAATAGACAGTACTTACAAAAAACTTCTTTGTAGTGGTGATGATAAAGATGAGACAGATAAGCTGGCTAATTAAGTCACTCAAATATAATAGGATAGTTATTTATCATAAATAACTATCCTATTGTTATATTAGTATAAAATTTCACCATCCAAAATAGTCATTGCTTCACCACCGATTTTTATATCTATGATTTCATTATTGTCACTTTTTATTTCCACATAGACCTTGCCAGGTCTTTCAACAAAATGACCTTGCTCTCCTACTAAAGATGATTGATTTTCATTTATTAATTTATGGTGAACAATATAAGAGGATACACTACCATTGCCAGTACCACAGACAGGATCTTCTGCTACACCACAGTATGGAGCTATGGATCTTACATGATAAGTGCAGTCATCATTAAAGGTTTCCATAGTAAATAGAGAAATACCAACAAAATTATTTTCTTCACTTAATTTATATATTTTATCTAAATTTGGAGTAATATTTTTTAATATTTCCAAATTTTTTACACCAAATACAAGCCACCAAAGACCAGTACTAACACTTTCCATTGGATAAGGCAATAAATCTTCACAATTAATATTTAATGATTGTGCAATTTCTTTTCTAAAATGATCTAAGTTTACAAACTTGGGATTTACTTGAGTCATCATAAAAATTTTTCTATCATCAACACTTCTAATTTCAACAGGCAAAACGCCTGCTTTAGTTTCTTGATAAAATTTGTCTTTACTTAAATCCAGTTTATTTTCTTTGTATAAAGTATCAAAAGTTGCAATAGTAGCGTGACCACATAAGTCTACTTCAAATTTTGGAGTGAAAAATTGAACTTTAAAGTCTGCTTTGTCAGAATAAGAAACAAAGGCAGTTTCTGAAAGGTTCATTTCTTTTGCAATCTTTTGTTTTATAGAATCGTCCAGATTATTGGCATCTGTCACAACACCAGCTGGATTACCTCCAAAAGGAACAGAAGTAAAAGCATCTACTTGCTTAATTTTAATTTTATTCATCTTATAACCTCCTAAAATATAATCTTAAAAAAATTGTAACATTGATAATTTTTGCAATCAATATTATAATTGTATGCAATACAATGTTTAAATAAGGAGTGAGAAAATGCCTGTAAATTCTTTTGAATATTACCCAATGAGCTGGAAACCAAGTTGCCACCTCAAAGAGAATTAGCTGGCAAGTATTATTTATATAAGGTTGTTAATTAGAAATTTGTGTCACTATATGTTGATTAATATTACCCTGTATTATATTATTTATAGTATATAATAAATTAAAATTAGTATGAAATTAGAAAAGACGGGGTGGAATGTATCATGAAAATGGTTTCAACAAAAAATAATCTAAGTGTTGTATTAAGAAGTCCAAAAGAAAATGATGCTAAAGAAATAATAGAATTTTATAATATAGTAGGTGGAGAAACTACATACTTATCTTTTGGGGCAGATGAATATAAGGTAAGTGTTGAACAGCAAAAACACACAATTAAATCTGTAAATAAGTCAGATAATAATACTATGATTCTTGCTACAATAGATGATAAAATAATCTCAATAGGTACTATATATTCTAACCAAAAGAAAAAAGGCAAACATGTAGGTGAATTAGGTATAGTTATTAAAGAAGAGTACTGTAACTTAGGATTAGGAAAGATAATGATGGATGAGTTAATAAATTGGTGTAAGTCAAACGGTATAACTACTAGAATAAGCTTAGCTGTAAGAAAAGACAATCCAAGGGCTATAGAATTATATAAAAAGTGTGGGTTTGAAGAAGAAGGTCTATTAAAAAATGAAACATATATAGATGGGGAATATTTTGACATTATGCTTATGGGATTAATCTTATAGAAAAGTCATTAAATCATAATTTCAGATAAAAAATAATTGTAAATATATACATAGTTATACTAGGGTGTATCAAAAAAGATACACCCTATTTTCAATTTACAAATTATTAAATTAATCAAAATTAATTTTCTATAATGTAATTAAATAAAACCTATATCCAATAAGAAATACTACCAAAAGATTTAATGCTTTGCTAATATTTTTTTCAGTTTTTGAACTAGTCTTTATTGGTAGAATGGAAAAATTAATTCCCACAGGATAAAAAAGTTCTACTCCTTCCTTTGTAATTAAATCTAAACAAATATGAGAGATTACTCCAGCCAAAAGCCCGCTAAAAATGCAAGTAAATACAATATTATCATTACTTGAAACTATAACTATTTCTCCAATAAATGCGATTAGACCTACAAATATTAAACTATGAGTAAAACTTCTATGCCTAAATCTTTTGCCAAAAATTTTATATATGATGGGAAATCTCTTACTAATATATGATCCTCTCATATCTATATCGCTAAGTAATGCTCCAAAATGTGCAAAATAAGCATATATAAATAAGAGAACTATACTATAAGATAAGTTATATCCCACAAGGAAGGTATTGTGTATGTAAGGAAGTAATAATAGTCCTACGATATAACCACCCTTTGAGTGAGTTTCTTTTGTCATAAATCCTCCAGTTGTCATAAATTTCGAATATATTTTATTATAAAGGAAATATATATAAATTTCAAAATATAATTTGACTAGTTTATTTACATTTGAATGATAAGATATTTTTAATAAGAAGCTACTTTAAGATTATTTAAATATAAAAGTAGTGTCAAAATATGTAACTACTTTATATATTAGTTGTAGGAGGTGTTTATATGGCGAAAAAGTATCTTATTGCCCTGGATGATGGTCATGGAATGGCAACATCAGGGAAAAGAACGCCACCATTAAAAGAAGATTTATATATTGATGGTAAACTAGTAAGAAAAAAAGGTGAAGTAATTAAAGAAAATGAATTTAATAAAGCTGTAGTAAAGTATTTGGAAGAAGCACTAAAAAGATGTGGGTTCGATGTGCTTTTAGTTGCTCCAACTGATGTGGATACGTCACTACAAACAAGAGTTAGCCGTGCAAATACAGCTAATGCAGACGCCTATGTAAGCAAGCATTATAACGCACTAGGAGATGAGTGGCAAACTAAGGCTAAAGGATTAGTAACAATAATTCATTACAATTCACAAGCTAAAACTAAAGTATTAGCAAAAAATGTGCACGAAGAATTATGGCAATTGCATAAAGATCATGATTGCATAAATTATGGAGTAAGAACTGATATAGATATTTCAGGATTTAGCCTTTATGTTCTTAAATATACAAAAATGCCTGCTATTTTAACTGAATCAGGATTTATGGATAATATGACAGAGGCTAAGTATATGTTAGATCCAGAATTCCAAAAAAATGATGCAGAGGCCACTTGTAAAGGTATTTGTAAAACTTTTGATGTGACTTATGTAAAACCAGAGGAAGAATTTGTTTGTACAGAAAAAGACGTGGAAGTTCCTACTAATGTAAAATATGTAAAAGTTATTGCTGATGAGCTAAACGTTAGAAATTGTCCATCATGGGATGATGGTGCAGTAGCTGGAACTGTAAAAAAAGGTGAAGTTTTTACGGTAATGAAAAAAGTTAAAGTAGGTAGTTATTATATGTATAAGCTAAAGTCAGGATTATATATAACTGCCAGCAGCACATATGTAAAAAGTATAACTTCTTTATAGAAAGCTTTTGAATATAAAATCCCTCCTCATTATATAATAGGAGGGATTTTTTTACATTTTACTGAAGTATTGAACTATAATTATTGTTGATGAAAAAATATGGTAAAAGGACTGAGTGAAATATAATAAATGTTATATATTGGAGGAATAAAAAATGAAGAAAATTATATTTAGTATTTTATGTATGCTAATAATTACAACAGGTTGTAGTAAGAAGTCAGATATAAGGGAGGACAGTATACAAGAAAATAATATTAAAGCAGATACATCTCAAATTGAAAAAGATACAAAAGAGAAAAATGAAGAAGATAAGATAAAAGGTATTATTAAAGCTTATGAAAATGTTGAGCCAAAAGAATGGGGTGAACATTTAAAAGGAGTAGTAAGCCATATAGATGATAAAAATAAAGAAATAGCGCTAACTTTAGATGCATGTGGTGGAAAACAGGGAAGTAAATATGATAAGGAAATAATAAACTTTTTGGATAAAGAAAATATTCCTGCCACATTATTTATAAATTATAGATGGATAGAAGATAACAAAGATATTTTTATAAATTTATCTAAAAATAATAATTTTGAGATTGAAAATCATGGATATAGTCATAAGCCCTTATCAGTAAATAAAAAATCTATTTATAATATAGAAGGAACATCAAACGTGGAAGATGTTATAAAAGAAATAAAATTAAATGAAGATGAAATATATAAATTGACAGGTAAAAAGCCTAAATACTTTAGATCTGGTACGGCTTATTATGATGAAGTTTCCATAAAAATTGCAGAGAAACTGGGATATAAAATAGCTGGATTTAGTATAAATGGTGACGGTGGAGCAACATTTTCCAAGGAAGAAGTAATAAATGAAGTTAGTAAAAGTAAGGCTGGAGATATTATAATTTCTCATTTTAATCAACCAAATGGATATACATATGAAGGGCTAAAAGAAGCTCTTATAAAATTAAGAAAAGAAGGATATGAATTTGTAAAACTAGATGAATAAATACAAATATCAATCACCTATATTTTAATAATCTTAAAAGTTAAAAAATAAATAATTATTTACTTACATTTAGCACATAATAAGAATGAAAAAATGTAGGAGGTATCATATGAAAAGTACTAGCGTAACTTGTAAAGCTACTAATTGTGTTCATAATAAAAGCTGTGATTGCATGGCAGGGGTAATCAACGTAAAAGGTCTTACTGCCAAAACTGTTCAAGAAACAAATTGTAATACTTTTGTTGAAGAAGGTGGCCATGCTCACGATAATTTATCCAGTCTTCATGACAATAAAAAAACTGTGCCAGAAACAATTAGATGTAGTGCAAGTAACTGTGTATATAATGAGAATGGAAATTGCTATGCAGAAGATGTTCACATAGTGGCAGCAAATGCATCTTGTGGTACATTTGAATGTAGATCATAAAAATGTAAAAAAAGAACTCTTTAATAAAAATATTAAAATCGTGGGTTATTACCCACGATTTTTTTCTACAAATTAAAGTAAAATAAATCTATAAATTTATTATAGGTATTTAAAGTATGATTAAAAACAACAGTATATGATTTTAAGTCCATATATAAAAATTTATGATTTAATAGTTCCAAAATATAACCTACTCATATGTTAATGTAATATTTTATAGAGCGGAAATGAAGAAAGACATGATAAAGTACCATGAATCTGAACCGCCAATGAATACAGGATAATTAGTGTATTGGTGGGAAGCAATATTGTTATTAATGAATCAAGTAGATAATGTTAATTACTAGCTATAGATATGGTAGAAATAAATTTTAAAAAGAGGTTGACATACCTCAGCTTTTATATTAGTATTTGAATATACCCCCCTGTAGGGGAGGGGGGAGGGATGTTGAATAGCAAGATGCACAAATAAGATGAATAACTAGTTTATTATAATAAAAATAAATATAAGTTATATAAAAGTTTCAGATTAACATTTCTTAAAAAATGGTTGAAATATATTGGATTTATTATTTTTTAATCATGCCCCCCCCCACCTGCGTGAGGTAGATGAAAATAAGTGTAAGAAGAATTACTTAGTAATAAGTAATAATGATGAATAAAGGAGACGTATTAATATGAAAAAAAGTAAAAAAGTAATGGCTGTAGTTGTTCCTTCAATTCTAGTTTTATCTTTGGCAGGATGTGGTAGAACTGTGACAGGCAATAAGGAATCAGACAATGGACTTCAAGCCTTTAATGCAATTGTTAAGGCTTATCCTGAGAAAAAAGGGTACCATGAGGCGCTAAAGCACTGGGGCTTTGAGCTTCCAACAGGTGAGAAGTTTGAGTGGAGCAAAGATATGTCCGCAAATAAAGCAGACTTTGCTATGGTAATGCTGGCTGATCAACTGATTAAAGCGGGATTAGATGTTAATAAACTTGATTCAAATGAATGGTTATATGAACCAGCAGGTAAGGATGAGATGGGTAAAAATTTACCAAATCGCCTAATAAAGCCCTATGACGTAAGTGATAAAAAAGAAAAGTCTAGCGGTTCAGAAGATTCATTTAGAAGAATATTAAAGGCAAATACCAACTTAGTAAAGTATGATAAAGAGCAGCAACAATACAGATTATCCCTTGGAGATAGAAATGAAGTTCAATGGACAGAAGAATTAGGGGTAGATGATGCTGATATGGTATTTGTACTTAAGGCGGAACCCCTAGTAAAAGCAGGATTAGATGTAAACAAGCTAGATGGTACAGGTTGGATATTTAAACCAGCAGGAAAAGATAGTATGGGAGAAAACCCAGACCAAATAATTAAGGTGTTTGATATAAAGAAATAATACTTTTATAAATATAGCCCACCTCCTATGGTAGGTGAGGAGGTGTAATTGTGAACGAAGAACAGAAAAAAGCACTACAGTCATTAAAAACTTCAAAGGGGCAGATTGAAGGTGTTATAAAGATGATAGAAGAGGGAAGATACTGTGTAGATATTTCTAATCAAATTATTGCTGCCCAAGCTCTTCTTAAAAAGGCAAACTTATTAATCTTAAAGCAGCATATGCATCACTGTGTAAAAGATGCTTTTAAGAATGATACTGCAGATGAAAAAGTTGATGAAATTATTGAGATTTTATCAAAAATTACAGGTAAATAAAATTATACTAATGTAGAAGGAGGAAACTAAATGGAGACAAAATCGTTAAAAATAGAGGGAATGACCTGCGCATCCTGTGCAAAAGCTGTAGAAAGAGCTGCTAATAAGCTGGATGGTGTTATGGAAGCAAATGTAAACTTTGCTACTGAAAAACTTAATATAAGTTTTGATGAAACAAAAATGTCCATACCAGATATTCAGGCAGCAGTTGAAAAGGCAGGTTTCAAGGCTGTTAGTGATGGAATAATCAAAACTTTAAAAGTAGAAGGTATGACTTGCGCATCCTGTGCAAAGGCTGTAGAAAGAGCTACTAATAAGCTGGATGGTGTTATGGAAGCAAATGTAAACTTTGCAACAGAGAAGTTAAGTATAAGCTATGATCCATCAAAGATTAAAGTTTCAGACATAAAAAAGGCAATTGAAAAAGCTGGTTACAAAGCTGTAGAAGAAGAATCTACTGTAGATACAGATAAAGAACGAAAAGAAAAGGAAATTAAATTATTATGGAAGAAGTTTGTTATATCTGCAATCTTCGCAGTTCCACTACTTGTTATAACCATGGGACACATGTTTTTCGAGCCGGTAGGATTCAGATTACCAAATATTATTGATCCTATGATAAATCCTATAAACTTTGCTTTGATTCAAATAGCATTAGTATTACCAGTTATGGCTGCTGGCTACAAATTCTTTACAGTAGGGTTTAAAAGCTTATTTAAAGGGAGTCCCAATATGGATTCTTTAATAGCCATAGGAACTTCAGCGGCATTCTTATATGGAATTTTTGCTACAGTACAAATATATGGTGGAAATATAGATTATGCATATGATTTATACTTTGAAGCAGCGGCTGTAATTATTACGCTTATACTTTTAGGTAAGTATTTAGAGGCAGTTACTAAAGGAAAAACATCAGAAGCTATTAAAAAGCTTATGGGACTTGCACCTAAGACAGCTATGATTGTAAGAGATGGTAAGGAAATGGAAGTTCCTATAGAAGAAGTTGAAGTAGGAGATATTATCATAGTTAAACCAGGAGAGAAGATGCCTGTAGATGGTGAAGTGGTAGAGGGTATGACTTCTGTAGATGAATCCATGCTTACAGGAGAAAGTATACCAGTAGAAAAAACTATTGGTGATAAGATAATTGGTGCAAGCATAAACAAAAACGGAACAATAAAATATAAAGCTACCAGAGTTGGTAAAGATACTGCCTTAGCACAAATTATAAAATTAGTTGAAGATGCACAAGGTTCTAAAGCTCCAATTGCCAAAATGGCTGATATAATATCAGGTTACTTTGTTCCAATTGTTATAACAATTTCAATCCTTTCAGCAGCAGCTTGGTACTGGTTTGGCGGAGAAACAGGAGTGTTTGCTTTAACCATATTTATATCAGTTCTTGTTATTGCCTGCCCTTGTGCTTTAGGTCTTGCAACACCAACAGCAATTATGGTGGGTACAGGTAAAGGCGCTGAATATGGAGTGTTAATAAAGAGTGGTGTAGCCCTTGAAACTGCACATAAGATAAAAACAATAGTATTCGATAAAACAGGGACTATTACAGAAGGAAAGCCAAAGGTTACAGATATAATTGTGACTAACATTATAAATCAAGATAATTTACTTCAATTAGCAGCATCAGCAGAAAAAGGGTCAGAGCATCCACTTGGTGAAGCAATAGTAAAAGATGCGGAAGAAAAAGGATTAGAATTTAAGAAACTTGATTTCTTTAAGGCTATACCAGGACATGGAATCCAAGTTAAAATAGATGGCAAAACTATTTTACTTGGAAACAGAAAGCTTATGGTGGAAAGTAAAATTTCATTAGAAAGCTTAGAAGAAACTTCACATAAGTTAGCAGGTGAAGGGAAAACGCCAATGTATGTTTCAATAGATGGAAAAATGGCAGGTATAATTGCAGTAGCAGATACTGTTAAAGAAAATAGTAAAAAAGCAATAGAGCAACTTCATAAGATGGGCATAGAAGTAGCTATGATTACTGGTGATAATAAGAGAACTGCTGAAGCCATAGCTAAACAGGTTGGTATAGACAGAGTTCTAGCTGAAGTTCTTCCTCAAGATAAGGCAAATGAGGTTAAGAAGCTTCAGGCTGAAGGCAATAAGGTTGCAATGGTTGGTGATGGTATAAATGACGCTCCAGCTTTAGCACAAGCAGATATAGGGATAGCAATAGGTTCAGGTACAGACGTTGCAATGGAATCAGCTGACATTGTTCTTATGAGAAGTGATTTAATGGATGTATCGACTGCTATACAATTAAGTAAGAAGACAATTTTAAATATTAAGCAAAACTTATTCTGGGCCTTTGGTTACAACACTTTAGGAATACCGGTTGCTATGGGAATACTATATATATTTGGTGGACCACTTTTAAATCCAATAATAGCAGCTGCAGCTATGAGTTTTAGTTCAGTATCAGTGTTGCTAAATGCTTTAAGATTAAAAGGCTTTAAGCCAGCTAAGTAAATTTTAAAGTAAGTCAATTTATATAATCATACAACTAAGATGATTGCTGCTTATCCAGTTGATAATTATAAATTATATATAAATTTAAAGGAGGAAAATAAAATGACAAAGAAAATATTAATTGAAGGAATGAATTGTGGTAATTGCGTTAGACATGCTGAGGAAGCGCTAAATGAAATAAATGGAGTAAAATCAGTAAAGGTGGATCTTGCTGGAAAAAATGCTATAGTTGAGCTTACACATGATGTAGATGATGAAAAATTTAAAGCGGCTATAGATGAAGCTGGTTATGAAGTAGTTGGAGTAGAAACGTTATAATCTAAAAAATAATAAGTGTTAAAAAACTAGATACTAATATCCATAATTATATATAAAAAGATGCCTAGAAATTTCAATTATAAAATTTTTTAGGCATCTTTTTTAGATTTCACAGAAAAGTATTAAATTATACTAACTACTTAAATACTCACAAGGAATATAGTATTTTTTACAATAATCTTCTGCAATGGAATTTTTATAACAACGAATAGTAAGTCTAGGACAAAGATTAAAAGCTCTAGGATGAATATTAGTAACATTTTCTGGAATTACTATTTGATTTAAATATTTGCAATTAACAAAAGAGTTTTCGCCTATATATTCCAAGCTTGTGGGAATTATTACATATTTTATAAAATTATTATTGAAAAAGGCATGGGTGCTTATGCTTTGTACACCTTGAGGTATAAAATAAGTAGATGTTTGTTTTAAAGGAGGATAACATATGATAGTGTTCATATTACTTGAGAAAAGTATACCTAGCTTAGAACAGTAATTACTATTTCCTTCTTCTACTTTTATATTTGCTAAGTTGGTACAATTAACAAAACATTTGTCTTCAACTAAAATAATATCTTCATTTACTAAAAATTCTTTTATATTTTTATCTTCAATGGAGTCCTTGCTTAATATGGAAAAGCTATCTAATTCATCTCTATAATAAGAATCTGATGATTTTTTAGAAGTGGTTTTATTATGTTTTCCTTTATTATTATTATAAAAAATATAAGAAATAAAAATTATAAGTAGAATAGCTATTGTAACCCCAATTTTAAAGATCATATTTATAACCCCCTTAAAAATTTAAAAAATATCCCTCAGTCTATCATAAGCTAAATTTATTTTTTTATATGTATCTTCTAACTCTTTTCTAACTTCTGCTGGCATTTCTTCTCTGTTATATTTGTCTGGATGGTAACTTTTAGTCAGATATGCGTATTGTTTTTTCAAGTCTTCTTTTGTGCAGTTTTTGCTTAAACCAAGTATTTTATAACATTCATTCAAGTCATCTACACTTTCATTTTCTTTAATTTTCTTATTTTTTTCTTTTAATACTTTATCGTAAATTTTGTCACAAGAGTTAGCATCTAGGTTAAATACATTTATAAAATCACTTATTATTTCAGCTTGAGAGTCGTTTAATACTTCATTGTCTATTAAGCATAAAGTTATGAGATGAGAAAGAATTTTAAAATCAAGATTTTTCTTATCTAGAAGTTTACCGATGGATTTTTTAAGAGAGATAATTGTTTCTTTGGTATAGTCATGAAACCTTCCATAATCGTATTGTGCAAATAGCCAAGTGTCTTCGCTATTATTCATGTCAAAAGATTCGAAATAATCTATTATATAATCTCTTTCTTTAGATGAGATTTTTTCGTCTGCTTTGGCGCAGTAAATAAATAGCCTCATTAAATAATCAGCTGTGGCATTTTCCACATTTTCCTCTAGATTTTCATCTATATAACCTTTTAATAATAAATCTTCCATAAGAGTCATAATAAAACCTCCTTAAATTTTAATATTTCTTAATTAATTAGATTATATATAAAATAATTTTCATCATCAATCATATATATTAAATAAGTTGATAAGTATAAGGATTTTATAAGGAGGAGTAGATGTTGAGTGAGGGCTGTGAGGTAAAGAAAGAGTGTAATATGGAAGATTTGATTCAAGTTATTATGAATATGAAAAGTGATTTACGAATAATTAATAAAAATAGTAAAAAAAGCATAATGTCTATGGAGTCCTTAAAAGAAGATTTAAACAAAAATAATAAGGAAAATTTTAAACTAAAAAAGGAAATTGAAGAAAGAAAAAGTAACGAGATAAAAATTTACAGGAAAATAATTTTAATTTTAGACCAAATAGATAGTTTTTATAAGATTATAGCAGATTTAGATAATAAGGAGTTTTCATATAACTTGAGTATAATGAAAAAAATTATTAGTAAAGAAGTAAGTGAAATCAACTTAGTTGAAATCAAATCCATGGGAGAATTTTTTAATCCAGAATTACATAAATGTATTGCAGTGGAAGACGATATTTTAAAAGAAAGTAAGGAAATTATTGCTGTGATTGAAAAGGGATATATGCTTAGAGGCAAGGTTATAAGGCCTGCTTCAGTAATTATAGCAAGGTAGGCTCATGGCGCCAACGATATATCTTTGCTATGGCTGCAGATATATCCGTTGCTTAAAATGATATGATAAGGAGAAGATAAAATGGGAAAGATAATTGGAATTGACTTGGGGACAACTACTTCGGAGATAGCTTACATAGAAAATGATGAACCGAAAATTATTCCAGACTGTTTTGGAAATAGAATTGTTCCCTCAGTAGTTGGAAAGAAAGAAGATAATACTGTTATTGTGGGGCAGGTGGCTTATAATCAGTTGATACCATCCCCTGATAGAACAGTGGCAGAAGTAAAAAGACTTATGGGATCAGACACTAAAATTATTATGGGGGAAAAAGAATATATGCCCCATGAAATATCTAGCTTAATTTTAAAAGAGCTAAAAAAATATGCAGAAGATTATTTGGGAGAAGAAGTGGAGGAAGCTGTTATAACTGTACCAGCTAGTTTCAACAACTCTCAAAGAAAGGTAACAAAACTTGCAGGAGAAATGGCAGGCCTCAAAGTAGAGAGAATTATAAATGAACCTACAGCAGCAGCCATGGCTTATGGTATTAATAATTCAGACAAAGAAGAAAAAATCCTTGTTTATGATCTTGGTGGAGGTACTTTTGATGTATCCATTTTAGAAATGTTTGAAGGTATCTTAGATGTTAAATCAAGTAGAGGTAATGATAGACTTGGTGGAAAGGATTTTGATAGTAGAATTGAAAAATACATAGAAAAGGAATTTGAAAGAATTTATAATCAAAATTTATATAAAAATCTAGATGTTCAAAATAAGTTAAGCATAAAATTAAGAGTAAAAGAAGCGGCTATAAATGCAAAAAAAGAATTATCAAATCAACTATCAACAACTATAAATATACCTTTTATTACGGTTATTGATAATAAACCTGTATCTATAAGTATTGAGTTGAAAAGAGACAAATTCAATGAATTAACAAAAGATTTAGTTGAAAGAACTACACAAAAAATTGATGAAGCCTTAAAAGCTGCCAACTTAAAGGCAAAAGATATTGATACTGTACTTTTAGTTGGTGGATCTAGTAGAATACCTGCTGTAAAACAGTTGGTGGAAAGCAAGTTTAAGGGTAAAATTATATCAGGAATAAATCCAGATGAAGCTGTTGCCATGGGAGCTGCAATTCAAGCAGGTATAAAAAGTAATCAAATTACTAGTGAAGAAAATCTTATTATAACTGATAAATGTAGTTATAATCTAGGCACAAGTATAATAAAAATAGGGGATGGAAAAGTAATTAGTGGTGCCTTTGATTGTATAATTCCAATAGATAGTAGTATACCTTGTTGTAAAAAGAAAGTATATTACACTGCAGTAGATAATCAGGAAGAGGTAAGGGTAGAAGTTTATGAAGGAAATGAAGAGTTGGCAGAAGACAATACGAAGATAGGAGACTTTTTATTAAAAGGAGTACCAAAGGGTAGAGCAGGAGAAGAGAGTATAGAAGTCCAATTTGATTATGATTTAAATGGAATTCTAGAAGTGAAGGCTACTATAATGAGCACAGGTGGTTCAATTAATAAAATTATAGACAATTTCCAATTGATTAAGTTGCCACAAGATGCATTAGTAGACGAAAATTTGTATGAAAGATTTAAAGTAGATGAATGGTTAGATTATGATTTGGCATCAGGAGTTAAAAGCACTGTTGAGCTGGCAGAAAAGAAAATTAAAAGCTCTAAAATAAATAAAGATGATTTTAAATATAGAAAAATAGAAAAATTATTGAAAGAATTAAAACTTGCAGTAATTCACGACAATGAAGAATTGGTTGAAAAGTATGATGAAGAATTAACTGATATATTATTTGAAGAATAAAAATTAAGCAATTAAAATATAAGAGGCTATAGGTACATTTGTAAAAACAAATATGCCTATAGTCTTTTTATTTTAAATTTTTATATTAGAATGACATTATTTCTATTTTTTGACAAAAAACATTACCATATATTATTATAATATTAGCAGAATAATATAAATAAAAGAAGATTTGTTAAAAAGGAGAGAAAAATGATTTCAGAATACTTAACTAAAAAATTCATAATAAATCATGAAAATACTGAAGATGAAAAAACTAGAAATGCCTATGTATATATGGGTAGTATAGTAGGAATTATATGCAACTTAGTATTATCAATTGTTAAAATTACTGTAGGATTTATAAGTGGGAGTGTTTCTATTACAGCGGATGGTTTTAACAACTTATCAGATATGGCATCTTCTGTAATAACTATGATAGGCATTAAGTTGGCAAATAGACCAGCAGACAAAGAACATCCTTTTGGTCATGGAAGAATGGAATATCTATCAGCATTAGTAGTTGCATTTATGGTTATGCTTGTAGGTGTTCAATTTATAAAAACATCTGTAGATAGGATTATGAACCCTGTACCAATAACTTTTGAAATAATACCATTCATTTTATTACTTTTATCTTTAATAATAAAATTTTGGCTTAGTAGATTTAATAAATATGTGGGAGAAAAAATAAATTCATCTGCATTAAAAGCAGCTTCAGTAGATGCTCTTGGGGATGTATTTACTTCTAGTTGTGTATTAATTTCATTTTTAGCTGCAAAATTCACCACATTACCAATAGATGGTTATGTAGGTTTAGTTGTTTCAGTAGCCATATTATATGCTGGTTATTCTTTAGTTAAAGAGACAATAAGCCCACTTCTTGGAGAAGCGCCAGATGAAGAATTGGTAAAAGCAATTAAGCAAGGAGTTTTATCTTATGATAATATAATTGGTGTTCATGATTTAATAATTCATAATTATGGTGTGGGAAGATGTATGGCATCTATTCATGCAGAAATACCTTCAAATATTAATCTAATAACAATACATGAGATTATAGATAGCGCAGAAAGAGAAATTTCACAAAAACTAAATATATATTTAGTTATTCATATGGATCCAATGTGTATTCATGATGATAAAATAAATGCAGTTAAAGGAAAAGTTCAAAATATACTTTTAGAATTTGATGATGTAAAATCTATGCATGATTTTAGAATTACTGAAGGAGAAAATAAGATAAACCTTATATTTGATATTGAAGTGGATGCTCATAATATTAATACAAAGGATAAGGAAGAAGAACTTAAAAATCATTTAATTGAAGAAATTAAGAAAATGAATCCTTTGTATAATTGTGTAATAACTGTAGATAAATATTTTTAAAAAAATTACTGGGAGACCCCAGTAATTTTTTATTTGACTTTTATACTTTTGATTGTACTGTAATAGCTGTAATAATCTTTTTTATTGTCAGTTCTCACAGCCCTTACTTTGTAATAATATGTTCTTTCCTTAGTTACTTTTTTATCTGTATATATAGTTTTATTTCCTTTTGCATAACCTATATAGTGATATGTACCATTTTTAGAAGTTGATCTATATATTTTATATTTAGTTGCTTTGTTAACTTTTTTCCAAGAGAGATTAACATTTGATTTAGATGATTTTAGTGTAATATAAGGTTTAGATAATTTTGTTACAACTCTAGCTTTGGAGTAAGCACTATAATAATAATCATTGTTAACTTTCTTAATTACTCTGATTTTATAATTATAAATAGTACCTGAAGCTCTATTTTTGTCAGTAAAACGAACAGAATTAGATTTTGGATTTTCTTTTATTGTGGCGATTCTATCATATTTTTTTGATTTAAAATTATATCTATAAATTGCATAACCATAAGATTCTCTTACAGGCTTACAAGAAAGAGTTACCTGTGATGTGGTATAACTTTCTACATCAAAACTATTAACTGATTTAGGTATAATTTTAAATTTAACAGTGTGCTCACCATAATAATTTCCAAGACCTGTTATTTTAATAGAAGCTGTTCCTACAGACTTATTGTTACTATATTCTACTTTGTAATCTACACCTTTCACTAATTTAGTTTCTGATAAATATAAGTCTCCCAAATCAGGCTTTATATAGTTACCTGTATAAACTTGAGAAGAAATAGTTTTATACTTTAATTTATTATTTAAACTTATCTTTTGGTAAGTTAACGCTTTACTCATATTAGGAATTCCATATCCATAATATTTATCCCAACCTTTTTCACCGAAATCATCAGTACTTGAAATTATTAATGATTCAACTTCTGTAGGAGTCATATTTGGATTAGCTAGCTTTATTAGTGCAGCAATGGCAGAAATATGAGGAGCTGATAAAGAAGTACCGCTTTCTTTAGTATAACCACCTTTATAAGAACAAGTTAATATTTCATATCCTGGTGCAGCCACATCAACTGTGTTGCCATAGTTTGAAAAGTATGCTATTTCATTTGATTGAGTGGAAGCAGAAGTAACTATTACTGAATCCATATCTGCTGGGCATGAATAAGACACATTTTCACTATCGTTTCCAGCTGAAGTAACGACAACCACATTATTTTTAAGAGCATATTCTATGGCATCATGTAAAAAAGAATGATGAGCTCCACCAAAGCTTAAGTTTAATACATCAGCACCATTGTCTACGGCGTATATTATTCCTAGAGCTATATTGGATGTACTACCTTTACCGTCACTGCCAAAAGTTTTTACAGGCAAAATTTTAACATTTAAATTTGGTGTAGAATCTACAAGTACACCAGCCATGGCAGTGCCGTGGCCGTTTAGGTCGTTGGGAGTGTCATCATTGTCCAAATAATCCCAACCATTGTCTAAAATTCTATTATTAAGAAAAGGATGGTTTACAATTCCAGAGTCAACTACACCTACAGTGATTTCTTTTGACGTATTAGATAAAGAATTGGCATACTTATCTATTTGAAGGTGCTCAATACCCCAAGAATTAAATGAGATTTTTGATAAAGTATATTCATTAACCCTTTGTGTATTTTCGATTTCCAATTCTAGATCAGGTTCAACATATTTTACATTTATATTTGAATTAAGTTTTTCAAAAGCTTCTTTTGTTGATTTTTCGTTATCAAACTGTAAAAAATATAAATTGTCAGGGCCTGATATAATATCTTTTGCACCAAAGTTATCTAGATTTAAATTATAGATTTTTGATTTTACAATTAAACGCTTACTGGAATACTTTGAGTCTGAAGACGTCTTTTCTTGATTTTCTTCTATAAGATTTGATAATTCACTGGAAAGATCGCCGTAGTTATCTACTTTTTCCATTTGTGGTGAATCTGCATCTACTATAGTTGTTGCATTTCTCAGAAAAATAAAAGTAAAAGTAAGTATTGACAAAGTGATTGCTATTTTTCTTAACTTATTCATTTGCTCCCCCTAATTTTAAATATTTAAGTATATTATACAATAAAATATTTGGTAAATAATAGAATTTTGTCTAAAAAAAGAGTTTATTACACAATATTAACTATAGTAAACCTCTTTGGCTATTTATAAAGATAATTTAAAAGCTATCTTTTTATTTTGAACTAAAGCAAGGTTATTTTGACCTTTATAATTTCTACTGCTACAATTAAATTAATTATTACAAAAAATGTAATTTTATAAGTAATTATATATAAAGGAAGGATGATTATATTATGGAAGAAAGATTTCATAAATCTGGATGTTTGATTTGTGGAGAACCAATTATTATTCTTGAAAAAGAAGCCTCACATACCTGTTCAATTTGTAATAAAAATTTTATCTCATCAACTATTTGTAGTCAAGGTCATTATGTCTGCGATGATTGTCACACTAATACTAATGAATTTGTTGAATTATTACTGAACTCTAAAGAAACAAATCCAATGATACTGTTGTCTCAAATAGAAAATTTAAAATCTGTAAATATGCATGGACCAGAACATCATAGTATTGTCCCTTGTGTTTTATTGACTGCATATAAAAATAGTGGAGGTACTATTGATTTATGGTCAGCTATTGAAACCGCTTTAAAAAGAGGAAAACAAGCTCCTGGTGGTATTTGTGGTTTTTGGGGGACTTGTGGTGCAGCCGTTGGTGCAGGAATTTATGGTAGCATAGTTACTAATTCTTCGCCCCTTAACAGTATGTCTTGGAATAAGTCACAGAAACTAGTTTCAAGAACCATAAATAGAATAGCACAAGAAAATGCAGTTAGGTGCTGTAAAAGAACTTCTCGTCATGCGATTCTAGAAGCAATTGAATGGACTAAAGAATATATGGGGATAGAACTTGAGAGAAGTGATTTATTATGCACCTTATCTCACTACAATAAAGAGTGCCTTCATGAAAATTGTCCATTTTATAATAAGAATTTTCCGAAGTGAAAATTTGAAAGTAAAAAGCAGAGATGTGAAATCTCTGTTTTTTATTGCTCATAATAAAAAACTGAATATTCTGAATATAGATATTCATATTTACAATATTTCATTTTCTGTTATAATTACATTAATAAAGAACTCGGACACACATGAAATGCCGAGAATAACATCATAATAAAAGAGAAATGAATGAAAAATGTCATAATGAATGAATACGGTTTATTTAAACTTGCAATTGATTAAATGATAAATATTATGACTATTAAAATTCTAATAAAAATGGAGGCAGAGATGGAGAATACAAAGAAAAAATTCAACTTAACAACGAAAATTTTTATATCATTAATATTAGGTGCAATATTTGGTATAATTCTACATTATTTTGTACCGGCTAGTACTTTTAGAGATAAGATCTTAATAGATGGAGTATTTTATATAATAGGAAACGGATTCTTAAGATTAATGCAAATGCTTGTTGTTCCTTTAGTATTTTGTTCTTTAGTATGTGGAGCATCAGCTATTGGGGATACAAAAACTCTAGGAAAAGTAGGAATTAAAACTATAGGATTTTATTTAATAACTACTGCTCTTGCTATAACAGTTGCTTTATCTGTGGGGAAGGTGGTTAATCCAGGAATAGGTCTTGATATATCGGCTATAGAACAAGCGGAAACTACTATAGCAGAAACTACTGGTCTTGCTGATACTTTATTAAATATAATACCTAAAAACCCTTTACAAGGCTTAGCAGAAGGAAATATGCTTCAAATAATTTTATTTGCCATATTAGTTGGTATAATACTTGCAAAATTAGGTAAAAAAGTAGATGTGGTATCTAAATTTTTTGCACAATTTAACGATGTAATGATGGAAATGACAATGATAGTTATGAAGGTTGCTCCAATAGGTGTTTTTTGCTTAATATCTAAAACATTTGCAAACATAGGATTCGATGCTTTTGTGCCAATGTTAAAATATATGTTTAGCGTGTTCTTTGCACTTGGTTTACAATGTTTTGTTGTTTACATGTTATTATTTAAAGGATTTACAGGGTTAAATCCAGTTAAATTTATAAAGAAATTTGCACCAGTTATGGGATTTGCATTTTCTACAGCAACGTCAAATGCTACAATACCAATGTCAATTGATACTTTAGAGAAAAAGGTTGGAATAAATAAGAAAATATCTTCATTTACTATACCACTAGGAGCTACTGTAAATATGGATGGTACAGCAATAATGCAAGGTGTAGCAGTTATATTCGTTGCTCAGGCATTCCATGTGAATTTAACATTTGTTGATTATTTAACTGTTATTGCAACAGCTACATTGGCATCAATAGGTACAGCAGGAGTTCCAGGTGTTGGTTTAATAACTCTTTCTATGGTGTTTAACTCTGTAGGACTTCCAGTGGAAGGTATAGCATTAATTATGGGTATAGATAGAATACTTGATATGACTAGAACTGCTGTAAATATAACAGGAGATGCTGTTTGTACTGCTATAGTTGCTCATCAAAATGGAGATTTAGATAAAGAAGTATTTGAAAGTTATGAAGAAGAAGAGCAAGTGGCACTTGCTTAGATATAAAATAAAATTCTAAAACAGAAGGGTGTATCAATTTTGTACTGCGCCCCAATTGTTGGACCAAGATTCTAACGATTGGGGTGTTTTTTATGGTTAAATATAATTACGACTTTAAATTAAAAGTTGTAACAGCATATTTAAATGGAGAAGGTGGGTATAAATCAATAGCAAGGCAATATGGAATTCCAAACATTTCACAAATTCAAAGATGGGTGAGTGTATATAAGTCTCTTGGTAAAGATGCATTAAAAACAAAGAAAAAGCAGACTTCTTATCCTGTACAACTTAAACTTGATGTTGTAAACTATATGATTATAACTAAGTATAGTGCACAAGAAGTCGCTAACCATTTCGGAATTAATAATAGTACACTTGTATCAGCATGGATGCAGAAATTTTCAAATGGTGGTGTTGACGAATTGTCTAAAAGGAAAGGAATGCCACCTATGAATAAAAATAAAAAAGAAGAAAAACTAACAAGAGAACAAGAATTAGAACGTGAAAATGAATTACTAAAAGCGGAGCTTGCTTTTCTAAAAAAGCTGCGTGCTTCAGGGATGAATATTCCAGAAAGGTTAAAAACAAATACGAAGCAAAAATAATCTATGATCTTCGTAAAGAATTTAAATTATCTATTATCCTTGAAGCTACGAAGTTTCCTAAATCAACATATATGTATTGGCAAAAAAGATTTGAAGATGAAAATCCAGATGAAGAACTTGAAGGAAAAATCAAAAAAATCTTCAAAGATAATGACAAGAATTATGGCTATCGCCGAATTACATCTACATTAAAAAATTCTGGTATTGTTATTAATCAAAAGAAAGTTAGGAGACTTATGAAAAAACTGGAGCTTAAGTGTATATCATTTTCTCATAAATCACGTAAGTATAATTCATATAAAGGTACAATTGGAAAAGTAGCTAAAAATAGAATTAATAGAAGATTTAATACATCAATTCCACATCAAAAGATAACAACTGATACAACGGAATTTAAAATATATGAAACTAATAAAAACGGTAGATTAACTATAAAAAAAGCATATTTAGATCCATTTTTAGACATGTTTAATGGTGAAATTTTATCATATAGTTTATCAGAAAGGCCAGATTTCAAGTCTGTAAATTATGCTTTGGATGAAGCTATTATTATTACAAGTGACTGTCCTTATCGAAGAACTTTTCATTCAGATCAAGGATGGATATATCAAATGAAGCAGTATACAAATATACTTAAAGATAATAAAATATTTCAAAGTATGTCTCGAAAAGGAACATGCCTTGATAATTCTCCCATGGAAAATTTCTTTGGCATAATTAAACAAGAAATGTATTATGGAAAAATCTATAGAAGTTTTGAAGAGTTAGAAATAGCAATAAAAAAATATATTAACTATTATAATAATGAAAGAATTAAGGAAAAATTAAACTGGAATAGTCCAGTAAATTATAGAATGAAATATGAATTAAAAGCTGCATAAAATAAAAATACTGGAATGAAACATCACTCCAGTATAAAGTCCAACTTTTGGGTCTCAGTACATTTTGATACACCCTTTATATATGAAACTACAATTTATTTATTTAGAAAGTAGCCCTAAACAAAATGAGTTCTTGACTCTCACTACCCTAAGGCCTATTGATAGTATCTATGGTTGGATTTTATATTCAATAAATATCCACCGTTGATAAATAAATTGTAGCTTATTAAATATTATGTAACTTTATTATTTTATATACTCCAAATAAAAAATTTACTTATTCTTAATTTTTTGGTCAATAAGAAAATATATAATCATTGCTGGAAAAACAATAAATGATATGTATTTGCTAGGGATTATATTAAGTAATAGCAACAACCCAAGGGTTACAATAAAAATACCGCTTCCTATATCTACAAATAAATTTATTTTTTCAGTTTTTCCTTTATAGTATTCTACTGCTGTAAAAATAATAATTATTATTCCTAAAACTATGGATATCATACCGGGTGATTTCATAAATATTACACTCCTCCATTTTTATTAAAATTCTTTTAATTTCATTATTCCCTATTGTTGAAACTTTTCTTACAAATTATTAACAATTATGAGATATAAAAAATTATACTACATTTATTTATTATAGAAGTGTTAAATTTGATTAGCATGATAGAATTCTTATTTTTTCTTTGTGTTATAATTAGAATAAGTTATATTGAAGTATGGGGAATATATGAAGAAGAGGAGAGAAAATTAATATGAATAATACTTTTAACAAATCAATTACAGAAATAATAAAATATAGACATTCAGTAAGAACTTACAAAAATGTTGAATTATCAAAGGATATTATAGAGAAAATAGAATCTTACTTAAAAGAGATTAATAATAGTGAAGGAATATTTGGTGGAAAAATAAGAGTTAATTTAATTGAAAAAAATGACGATGATAAAGAGACGAAATTAGGAACATATGGAGTTATAAAAGGAGCTACTTATTATTTAACAGCAGCTTATGATAAAAGTGAAATGGGACTTTATGATTTAGGATACTTATTTGAAAAAGTAGTATTATACTGTACTTCACTAAGTTTAGGAACTGTATGGTTAGGTGGAACTTTTAATAAAGGGAAATTTGCAAAAACCATAGATTTAAAGAATAATGAAGTTTTGCCAATAGTATCTCCAGTAGGTATTGAAGCTGAAAAGAAATCCTTTATTGCTAAAGTATTTGGCGGTAATACAAACAAAAGAAAAGAATTTAATGACATATTTTTTAAGGATAATTTTAATACACCGCTGATTTATGAAGAGGCAGGGGAGTTTGGGGAAGTTTTGGAGAATGTGAGATTAGGTCCATCTGCTGTGAATAAACAGCCTTGGAGGATAGTAAAAGAAAATAGTAATTTTCATATATACAATGAAGGTAAAATAGAAATGAGTCAAATTGATATGGGTATTGCTTTATGTCATTTTCACTTAACTGCTAAAGAAAAAGGGCTTAAAGGTGAGTTTAAATTGCTTAATGAGAAAGAAAGGGATAAATTTAAATACTTAATATCTTGGATAGGATAAATGTATTAAAAATTAAAAAATTTGTTTAAATAAATTCTTAATCATGTTAGGGGGAGGAAATAATAAGAAATAAAAGAAAAAGTCCTATTGAAATCTATATAAAACAAATGAAGAATTATAAATGGGAGCTAAAGAGTGAAGATAGTGAAAACTTAATGTTTGAAAAAGAAAAATCAAAAGGAAAGTATTTTAAAACTTTTATGAAAAATGGATTATCTATTAACTTTATATATTTTGTAATGTATCCAATTTTTATTATGAACATTCATGAAGATTACAAAGTAAACTTTTACTATACAGTAACAAGTTACTGGAGAATTTTTATGTTATTTTTTTCTGTCTTATTTATTATAACATTTTTAATAGTATGTATTGGACAAATATATTATTTATTTAAATATAGAGTTAATATACATGATGATAAGAATGAGTACATAATACCAATAAAGTTAGTAAAAAGAAAAATGAAGTGTGAAAGAGTAGGATCAATTACTTTATTATTTTTATTACTTATAGGATTAATTACAACAATTGGTGCAAATGTTTTATTGAAAGAGGATGCGCCAAATGTTAACTTAAATTTAACAGAGTTAAATGATAAAATTGCAGGTGAAATAGATAACTCATTAGATAGAAGAAAAACAATATTTGCAGAGGATATTTATTTTAAGCAGACTATTTACCATACTATTGACAAAAAGTATTATACTGATCGAATAGAGAAAGGCTATTTGGATATAGAGTATTTTTCAAGTGATTATAAATGGATTTTAGACAAAGGCTTTGATAGTCTTTATAATGAACTAAGGGACTATAGTTTATTTAAAGAAGACAGTAATTCAGCAGAGTTTAAAAATTGGGGTGCAAAGAAATTATTTGTAGGTGAAAATAAGGAACGTATTATTTTGTATGAAGATAGTGTATTAACTATAGATGGAGAGTTTGATTATACAAAGGAAAATATAGATAAAATATTAAAAGCCTTTAGTGAGTTGAAAAAATAAAATTTGATAATTGTTCTTTAATGTTTGGTATTTACATCCTTAAAGAAGTTAACTAAAACTTACAAGTAGCAACTATTTGGGAATAGACCAAAATAGTTGTTACTATTAATTTGAGGATAAATTTTAATTCTAAAAGTTAATCTGTCGTTAATTTATGACATATTATTTTTCATATTTAATATGTAGAAGTTCTACGCAATTATAGAAAATATATGCTTCTACTTAATTTCTATTTTTTTATTGGTTCTTCAAATGATGGTGGGGTAATATTAACTTTACTATCATGGTTAGGTCCTGGTGTAGATAAATCGAAGTATATTTTTGAATCTTCAGTTACACCAAAACTCTTATTTGAACCTGTATCTTTAACTTTGTTAAGAGCATCTCTAAATAATGCATTGTGAGCTTCTTCTCTATTAAGTAAGAAATCTATGGTTTCTTTTACATATTTATCTTCTATTTGTCTGTAAAGATATTCATATACAACTTTAGCTCTTTGTTCTGACGCTATATTAGATAGTAAATCAGCAACTAAGTCGCCAGTTACAGTTACGTAATCTGCTGTCCATGGTGCTCCTGATGAATTTATTAATACAGGAGATAATCCTGTTAACACATGAGTTTCTACTTCTCCTGTTTCAACTGCTTTATAGTCAACATCATGACCGTTTAGTAAATTTATAGTTTGTGCCACCATTTCCATATGACTAAGTTCTTCTGATGCAATATCTAAAAATAAATCTTTGATTTCTGGATCCTTGATTCGAAAGCTTTGAGCCATATACTGCATTGCAGCTTTTAATTCTCCATTACCTCCACCTAATTGTTCTTGCATTAGAACTGCGTATTGAGGGTTAGGCTTTTCTACCTTTACTTCATGTAATAGTGCTTTATCATGTTTAAACAAAATAATTTACCTCCTTATTTTATATTTAGTATTATATTTACCTCTACGTTATTTTGTATTCTTTTAATTATGGAAAATATTAAATTTGTATTAAAGATATATGTTAATAAATTTACGAAAGATATAGTTGAAAGTTCAACTATATCTTTGTATAATGTAATTAATTGAACTTTCAACTAACTTAAGGAGGGTGAACAAAATAGAAAAATTAACTAATGACATACTAAGAGAAATTGGTAGTTTATCTAGGGCAATACATTCTATAAGTGATATAAAATACAAAGAGCTAAAATTACAAAAAGGTCAATTTACTTTTCTGACTAGGATATGTGAGAATCCTGGAATTAACTTTGTAGATTTATCAAACATGCTAAAAGTAGATAAAACTACTACAACAAAAGCTGTTCAAAAATTAATTGAAGCAGGATATGTAGATAAAAGACAAGACGAAACAGATAAAAGAGGATATAAGCTATTTCCTACAGAAAAATCACTTGAAGTATACAATCTGATAATTAAAGAAGAAAACAAGAATATAGAAGTTTGCCTAGATGGATTTACAAAAGAAGAAAAAATAGTAATTAATAAATTAATAAAAAGAATGAGCAAAAATATAGAAGAAGATTGGAAAAATAAAAAAAGATAAGAAGGAGAATTTAAAATGATAAGAAAAGCTAGTTTAAATGATGTAAATAATATAATGGATATAATAAAATTAACTGTAGAAGAAATGAAAACTTACAATAATACTCAATGGGATGAAAACTATCCTAAAGCTAAAGATTTTACAAAAGATGTAGAAAGTGGAGATTTATATGTGCAAGATGAAGATGGAGAAATAAAAGGGTTCATCTGTGTTAATTATATTGAACCAATAGAATATGAGGGCTTAGGCTGGGGATCAAACGATAAAGCTATGGTAATACACAGAATGGCAGTTAATCCTAATCATAGACATCAGGGAGTAGGAACTAAGTTAATGAATTTTGCAGAACAATTAGCATTAGAAAATAATGTGGTATATCTAAAAACAGATACTTATTCAATAAATACAAAAATGAATTCTCTATTTAAAAAATGTGGTTATAATTTTGTTGGAGAAATGAGCTTTCTAGGAAAAGAAAAACCATTTTATTGTTACGATAAGTTATTAAAAAAGTAATTGTAATTTGTATAATTTGTATGTTTGCAATAAATATGTTTTGCTAGAATTGTCATATCTGTAAATTGCATATCAACTGTTTTTGGTAGATAAACGTTTTTCAAGAATGATGAACATCTACCAAAAGAGGAATCTCCTATGTAATTTAATCCTTCTGGAAGAATGATACTTATTAGACTAGTACAATATTCAAATGCATTTTCTTCTATGTAAGTTAAATTCTTTGGAAAATTAATACTTTTTAGATTTGAACATCCTTTAAAGGCAGTATCATCAATTATTAGCAAGTGTGAAAAAGCAAAGATAAAAGCTGTGGAAGGTACAGGAAATCACACTAGGCTGACAAAAACTATAAAAGCCATGTATATTTCGAAATTTTTAATTACAAATGAAATAAGCAAAAAATTTTATTAATTTATAATAAAGTGGGAACTATATTAAAGTAAATTTAAAACAGTTCCTATTTTTATAATATTAACTACATTTAGTTATTTATATAACTATATTTTTGACAGAATAGGTAAATACTATAATGAATAAAATTTAGGAGGTAATTAATATGGGAAACAATATGTCTATGGAATATCCAATGTTTTGTTATCAATGTGAGCAGACAGTAGGAGGAAAGGGATGTACTAAGATGGGTGTATGTGGTAAGACACCCGAAATAGCTAACCTTCAAGATTTACTTATTTATCAAATCAAGGGAATTAGCTGTTACGCAAAAGAAATCATTGAAAAAGGTGAGAATTTAGATAAAGACATAGTTAGTTTTATTGAAAATTCTTTATTTACAACTTTAACAAATGTAAACTTTGACGCTGAAGTTCATGTGAAAATGTTGAAAGAATCACAAAAAATAAAAGAAAGTCTAAGAAAAAAAGTAGGAAAAATCAGCAATGATACTGATCATGCTACATATAACCTAAGTGAAACTAAAGCAGAAATGCTTCAAGATGCAAAAAAAGCAGGAATTATGTATGATGGAGAACTTGATCCAGATATACGTTCTCTAAGACAAACTATAATCTATGGTTTAAAAGGAATATCAGCTTATGGACATCAAGCAAGGGAGCTTGGATATTTTGATGATGAAGTGGACAACTTCTATGCAAGAGCATTAGAAGCAACTACTGATGATAATTTAAGTGTTGAAGATTTAATAAGATGGACTATGAGAACTGGAGAAATGAGTGTAGCAGTTATGAAGAAACTCGATGAAGCCAACACTACAGTTTATAAAAATCCTTCACCACAAAAAGTAAATGTAAAAATGAAGAAAGGCCCATTCATAGTTGTTTCGGGTCATGATTTATGGGATTTACAAATGCTACTAGAGCAAACAGAAAACAAAGGAATTAATATATATACTCATGGTGAAATGATTCCATGCCATGGTTACCCAGAACTTAAAAAATATTCTCATCTAGCAGGAAATTTTGGTGGAGCTTGGCAAGACCAACAAAAAGAATTTGATAATATCCCAGGTTGTATACTTATGACTACAAACTGTTTAATGAAACCAAGAGAAACGTATAAAGACAGGATATTCACTACAAGTGTAGTTGGATGGGATGGAGTTCAATATATTGGTGTAGGTGAAGATGGTAAAAAAGACTTTACTCCAATTATAGAAAAAGCTTTAGAATTGGGAGGATATGATCAAGATCAGGAGCCACATGAAATTTTAGTAGGATTTGGTCATCATGCCACACTTTCTCATGCAGACACTATAGTTAATGCAGTAAAAGAAGGAAAAATAAGACATTTCTTTTTAATAGGAGGATGTGACGGAGCAAGACCAGGTAGAAATTATTATACTGAATTTGCTGAAAAAGTACCAAAAGACTGTGTAATATTAACTTTAGCTTGCGGTAAATATAGATTTAATAAATTAGATTTTGGTGAAGTAGCGGGCCTACCAAGATTACTAGATGTTGGTCAATGTAATGATGCATATTCAGCAGTAAGAATAGCAGTAGCTTTAGCAGATGCTTTTGAAACTGATGTAAACGGATTACCACTATCACTAATTATATCTTGGTATGAACAAAAAGCCGTAGCAGACTTACTTGCTTTATTATCTCTAGGAATAAAAGGAATATACTTAGGACCAACACTTCCTGCATTTTTAAGTCCAAATGTACTTCAATACTTAGTAGATACTTTTGATTTAAAACCAATAAGCACACCAGATGATGATTTGAAATCTTGCTTAAACCAAGCAGTATAAAATAAAGGAGGGTAAATTATGAAAGCATATGTTGATAAAGATACTTGTATAGGATGTGAAGCTTGCGTAGGTATTTGTCCAGAAGTATTTAGCATGGACGATGATGGAAAATCAGTAGCTATTAAAGATGATATATCAGAAAGTATAGAAAATAGTGCAGTAGAGGCTAGAGATAGTTGTCCAGTATCTGCAATTGATATAAAAGAATAATCTAAAATAGAGAGTTTAATATGAAGTTTGCAAATGAAGAAGTTTTTTAATTAAAAGAGAGGGTATTTAATTATTAGAAATATAAAATAAGTAGTGTTTCAATAATAATTTTTAATTGAGACACTACTTATTGTTAAATAATTTAATGTACTTACATTATTTATTTTATAAAAGTCAGTTTACGAATCTTTACTTATAACATATCATATGAGTAGAAGTTAATTATGATTATGAAATAGCAGCAAAAGAGATACTACCAAGTTTCCATACCTGTAGCAATATTAATTTAGTTACTAATAAAAAAATGTAAAGAATTGTTTTATTCTGATTCGACAAATTAGAGATTTAATTTTAAATAAGAATAAGTATTTTGAAGAGATCCTTGTTATAGGATCTTTTTTTACCTTATGATATAAAAATAATTGTATTGCAGCTAGATGTAAACTAAAATTAATAGTAAGATTACAAATTAAGCGGGTGGTAAAATGAAAAAACTATTGAGTACCTACAGAGGTCTTCCTAGAGAAATATACATATTATTTTTAGGCAAAATAGTTAATTCACTAGGTGCATTTGTTCAACCTTTAATTTCTTTAATACTTACACAGAAACTGGGAATGAGCGCAGGAGAAGCAGGTGAATTTGTTACTTTCATGGCTGTATGTCAAGTGCCATGTATAATTATAGGTGGCAAACTAACAGATACCATAGGCAGGAAAAATGTAATAGCGATATTTCAGATACTGGGCATCTTAATGTTAATAATTTGTGGAATAATTCCACTATCAATCACAACAGCTAAATTTATGATACTGTCTTCATGTTTTTATTCCATGTCAATGCCTGCTTACGATGCTTTAAATGCAGATTTAACAGATGAAAGTAATAGAAAAAATTCTTATTCATTATTATATATGGGAGTTAACATAGGATTTTCCATAGGACCTATAATTGGAGGATTTTTATACAAAGATTATTTGTTTTTAATTTTCATAGGTGATGCTGCCACAACTATAGTTGCACTTTTATTAATTATACTATATATAAAAGAACCAAATAAAGAAAAGGAAGTTGTTTTAGATTGTGAAGAAGATTCACACAGGTCAATATTAAGTGTTATTGCAAAAAGACCAATACTTTTTTTATTTCCTCTAATAATGTTATTATTTCAATTTGCATATAGTCAATGGGTATTCACACTACCTATTCAATTAGGTGAATTGTTTAATGAAAATGGAGCTAGACTTTATGGTTTTTTAGGTGGATTTAATGGTCTTATAGTAATAATTTTTACACCTATATTAACTTATTTAACTAAAAAATATAGGACTTTAAATATTATGAGCATTGGTGGAATGTTATATGGACTGAGTTTTATCATCTGTGCTTTTGCAGATCATAAAGCATTGTTTTTTGCTGCAACATTAGCTTTAACTATGGGTGAAGTTCTTATAGCAATAAATGCTCAGGCTTTTATTGCAAATAATACACCTTCATCTCATAGAGGAAGGATAAGTTCAATCTTTCCCATGATATCAGGTGCAGGTTATGCTATAGGTCCTATGATAATGGGGGATGTAATAGATGCTTGTGGTATATTTGTGGCTTGGATAATAATTACGGCTATTTGTGCCATAGGTGCCGTTGGAATGCTTTTGATTAAGAATGTAAAAAACGTGATTGATTAATTATAAAAAGTATAGATGAAGATAAAATTATAACTATAAAAAGGAAATTTGTTTTTAAAAGGAATATGATCTATTTAAATGATTGAATATACTTATATTTACAAAATGAAGAAACAAATAATATAAATTTTTAATAGTATTAATACATATATGATATTAAAATAGGTGTGTATCTCATTAAAGGATGCGAACCTTTTCTTTATTTATTGATCATTTCAAATATTTAGATTAACAGTACTTTTGAAATTGCAATTTTGGGATTAAACGTTTACTATATAAGTAAATAATTAATAAAGGGGTAAAATATGGTAAATTATATATTGTATTTATTTTTATTTGTAGTTTTTATTGTAACATTAGTTCAGCTCAACGATTTAAATAGGGATGGAAATGTTAAAGAAAGATTATCTTATGAAAATTCAATAAAAGATGAATTGGGGAAAATGGGGGAAATCAAATATGTGGATTTTATAAATAATGGATATATAGCAATAATAGATGATTATATTCAATATAGCCTTTGTAATTATGAAAATAAGGTTTATATAAAAGACATATTAAAAACAGAAATTAATTATGACTTACAAGGAATAGAAGAGATGAGAGAAAAAGAAAGAAAAGATTTTCCTTCCGTTTTACACACTCAGAATACTCCTGTAAAGTTAAGAGAAATAAGATTTATATTATATATGAAAAAAATGGATAATGTCGTGTTAACATTAAATCCACAAGATGTAAATCCTTATAAGATTAAAAAGGTTCAATCAATATTAGATAACATGAAAGTAGCTAGTTAGAATTTAATTGACACGCTTCATTGCTTTAGGGATGGGGTGTGTCAATTTTGTGTTTTAATAAGCTTTTCGAAGCTTTTTCTTACAATTTTGAAATCTTTTGGACAAGGCCTTTTCACTTATTTCCAACATACAAGATATTTCACTTATTGAAAATCCATAGATATATCTAAGAATAATAATTTCTTGATTATTTGGCTGTAATTGATTAAATAATAATAAATTACTATTAAAACAATTAAGTTAATCTAATAATGAAGGTGAAAAATTTATCTTATTTTCCAAATCATTAATATCCATAATACTTTCTCTTTTTCTTTTATTATAAATATTAAGATAAACTATTTTTGCAATAATGGTCACAAAAGCTTTAGTCTTTGGACAATGAATAATTAGTAACTTCAACAATTCATAGTTTAATAACTATTGCAAAGGTTACAACGTATCTTATAGTTGCAGGGGCAACTTACTACTATATTAAAGATGTGGCTAAAATTTTAAGAAAGAAAAAGGTTGGGTATTATAAGGCAGTTTTAATGTATTCATTAAAATTAAAGAGAAACGAGGTATTTATCGGACTACATATTAAATCTAATAAAGCTATTCAAAGAGTTATACTTGATAAATCTGTTTGGAGTACGAGTGAAAAGAGGGAATATGATCTTGCACACTCTGTTACTAGTAGAGAACCTCTTCATCATAGAGATGAAGATAAGAAAAAACAACCAGGACATTATAATCATTATCATGCTAAAAGTAAATACATTAAATTTCCTGCGCACATATGGTATTAAATATAAGGTGAAATAAAGGAAGAGTAATATGATTATTAGAATTACTTATGATAAGTATACAATTAATGAAAGTTATTCATACATATATTGTCCCAATAACATTAATATAAAAAAAGAAATATTAAATCAGAATTTGTAAAATGGGAACGAAGTTTAGGAGACCTGGGTATGGAAAGAGAGAAGGAATTTTTTGAGCTTCATAAAATAGGATATGGCTATTTTTATGATTTAGAAGATATAATGATTTACTGGATAAATAAGTATCTCTTAAATTATGAATATGGAAATAAAGCTTATTTATTAGATAATAATTTAGAGCATAGCTACGATATAGATATAAATGCAGATAGTATATCATTATAAATAAACCTGAAAATATAATAAATTCCTATGATCTTATAAATAGTGCTAGAGACTTTAATGACTGTATTTAGTTAAATAAAAAATAAAATCAAAAGAATTAGGATAATACTGAAGAAGGGAAGATGAGTATTATGAAAAATACTAGGAAGAAGTATCATGTAATAATTGGAATAACCTTTATTTTAATAATGGTAATTGCTGTTATAGGGGTGGTAAATTACGTTAGTTTTTATCGGAAAGCTACTTGGTTTGATATTTTTACAAACAAACAACTTCCATTATATGCTATAGAGGAGCTTTATGTAGATGGCAAGGAAAATTATTATATAGGTGGATATCATAATAAGTATTTACAGATATTTGATTCACATGGAAATTATAAAATGACAATAAGTATATCATCTAATAGTGGAAGTTTTTTCTTGGATAAAAATAATTTCCATTATATTGATTATGATTATGGAGAGTATATATTAGATATTGAAAAAGAAGATTTTGTACGAGCATGAATTATCAGGTGAAAAATTAGATGATTTTTTTGCTGAATAATTAAATAGAATAGGTAAAATAAGATTCCTTTATAGGGACCTCAAAGAGCATTTATAAGAAATAATAAGTAAAAGACTTAGTGCTTATATATTAAGAAAATTAGAAGATAAGTACAGTAAGCACAAAATAGTAGTGAATATACTGTACTTATTTATGTAAGCATAAGCATATGAATTTAGAAAAAATACAATAAATCTACAAAAAAATGTCCCCCAAAAAATATAATACAATTATAAAGGGGGATATTCATGATGAAAAAATAATTACTATACATGCTAAGGACTTAGAAATAGAAGTTTTAGACATTATAGAGAGTACACTTATTATGAAGATGAAAATTGAGTATAAAAAATTAAAGACAGTTTAATGAGAGTTTGATTAGGAGTTATCTCAAAATAATTATTAATTATAAAAGGGGCAACTCTTTTTTTATGTATAACCATATAAAAATGTTAAAAAGGTATTTAGATGGCAAAGAAATGTAGAGGTGCATCATCTTATTAAAAGTAAAAGTTAAATTCTAGGAACAGCTAGGAACAGCTAGGAACAGAAAATTTGATAGAAATACTGTGCCTTGGGAGATAGGAACAGGCATAGGCACAGACATAGGAACAAGCTACACATCAGTAAAGAACAGTATTTGAAGTATGTGTGTGCCTAGTGTGCCTATAAAAATTCCTAGTTATTTAATAATTACAAAAAAATAAGAAAAAATAGCGCATATGTGTGCGCGCGCGCGTATAAGGTTTTTGGTGCTTAGGCACAGCACATAGGAACAGGGCATGATAATAATAAAAAACAGAAAGGGATAATGCCTATAAAATACCTAGTAGGAAATAATATTTTAAAAAGATAAATATACACTAAACCAAAGAAAAAACAGATGATTCTATTTAAGAAAACAATCAATATGCGTTAAATGAAAACTAAAAAAATATACATAAAATACAAATTACGACAAAATTAGGAATTAATATATGATATTATACTCTTTGGGTCAATAAAGTTGTAACATTTTGTGTAGATAAATAATATAAAAATTTACGGCTTTATATTTAAGTAATTTATTAGGAGAGGAAGAGGTATATGCAATCAACAAATTCAGATGTTGTTTTTTGTGGTCAATGCGGTAAAGAAAATGAGGCTACAAGTTCATTTTGTAATGGTTGTGGAAAGGATCTAAAAAGATTAGACCTTAACAAAAACAATTCAGAAGGGGGAAACTGGAGAAGCGGTTATAATAGTGCTGATTATAGTGAAGAAGAAATAAATACATTTATCTCAAAGAATCAAATGTTTTATTTAGGAAAATTTGATCAAATAAGTATGACTGGAAATAAGAAAACTTGGAACTGGTCAGCTTTTTTAGCTAGTACATATTGGATGCTATATAGAAAAATGTATCTACAAGGGGTAATATACTGTGTAGCAAATTTATTATTAGCATGTATTCCTGTTATAGGATGGTTATTGAATTTAGGTCTTTGGATAGGATTGGGTGCTTTTGCCAATTCATTATACTTAGATCATATAAATAAAAAATTCCAAGAAATTAATTGTGCAGATAGCAGTTATAGACAGACATTGATAAAGAAAAATGGTGGTACTAATATGGTACTTCCAATAGTATTACTTATAATACCAATAATTATTGCAATTATATTCGTATTTTTATCTATAGCAATGTTTGGCTCAATGTCTTATTACTATTAAAATGAAATCAAAAGGGCATTGAATTTAACATTCAGTGTCCTTTTTAAGTGATATTTAATAAAACATTTAGTCATATAATATTTAAAAGAACTTCCATTAATTATGAAGAATTTGTGGAAGTTCTTTTTTTATTTATATTTATGGTTTAAACTACAAAATGTAATCCTTCACATAACCATAATTTTCATAGTTATCAAATATGGCAATTTCAGAATCAAATTTCACGTAAATAGGTGTATCAAGTAAAAAATCATGCTCATTTAATAATTCTTTATCTCCATAAAAAATAGCTTGAAGAGCAAACTTTAGATGATATTTAAAAGCACCGTATTTCATCGATGCAGTAAGATAATCAGAATCACCAACATAAGCATAAAAAATCAATATATAAGATTCATAACCGTATCTTTTATATTTTCCCAAAAGTTCATCTCTCATTTCTTCATTTATAGCAGAATAATTGTACTCAGGACCAATATCTAAAAAGAGCATGCCTGTAGTGTCTGAGTGTGTAAGAGTATACTTTCTACCTTCAATTGGTCCTAAAGGTGTCATAGGTGGTATGAATGTGGTTTCCAGTTTGTTTGGGTCAAATTCCATATAATCACCAACTTTCAAAAATTTATATTACTCTATGATATAAGGAGAATAAGACAAAGGTTACAATTTGCAGAAGTTGTCATACTTTTTATAAGAAGGTGTTATATATGAGTAATTTTCAAGTATACAGTTGTAAAGACTAACTTTAAAATAAGAAAATACATATAATATAAGTATAAATATTAAAATATTTTCACATAAATAAAATACAGTTAGTTAGCAAATAAAATAAAAAGGAGAGAATAGAATGTCAGAAGTTCTTTTAGAAGTAAGTAGAGGTCCATTGGTGGAAAATATTCATAGAGGGGACATAACAATAGTAGGAAAAGATGGGAAACTTAAATACTACAAAGGAGATCCTTACAAAGTTGCATATATTCGTTCAGCACTAAAACCAGTTCAAGCAATAAATGTATTTTTAAGTGGTGCTAATGAAAAATACAATTTTGAAGATGAAGAAATATCACTTATGTGCGCTTCTCATTATGGACAGGATATACACATAAAAATGGTAGATAAAATACTTAAGAAAATAGGACTGACACAAGAAAATCTTCTTTGTAAAGGCACCTATTCTTTAAATGAAGATTATAAAACATTTCAAATATCAAATCATATTAAGTTAACTCCAGCTAAATCAGATTGCTCAGGAAAACACAGTGGAATGCTTGCATCTTGCTTAGCCAAAGGATATGACATAGAAAATTATAATTCAATAAATCATCCCATACAAAAAGATATAAAAAAACTTATATCTGATTTTTGTGAAATTGATGAAGATAAAATTTTAATAGGGGTGGATGGATGTGGAGTTCCTGTACACGGCATACCTCTTTATAATGCGGCTCTAGCTTTTGCTAAATTTACTTGTACTGATAATTTACAATTAGATGTAAAAAATGCTTGTGACAGAATTTTTCAATCTATGAATAATTCGCCAGAGATGGTTGCTGGGATAGGTGGATTTTGCACAGAATTAATAAAAAACACCAATGGAAAACTTATTGGAAAACTGGGAGCCGATGGGGTTTATTGTGTAGCTGTGAAAGGAGCAGATATTGGCATTGCCATAAAAATTGAAGATGGAAATTACAAAAGAGCCATACCTCCTGTTGTAATGAGATGTTTGGAGGACCTTGGTGTGTTGACTTTGGAAGAAATAGAGGCTTTGGATAGATTTAGAGAAGAAGACTTGAAAAATAGTCTAGGGAATACAATAGGTAAGGTGAAACCAGTTTTTCATTTGGATAAAGTATAAAAATTGGGTTATGTAATAGGAAGAAGTTATTATAAAACTATTTTGACAAGATGTGTTCTTAGACATATGTCAGAATAGTTTTTTATTTTTGAAAAATTTTATTTAGCCAATATTTAAACTATATAGAAAAGTGCACAACTAACGTATATATAGAAAGAGGGACTGAATAGTTTTTTCTTCAGAACATATCAAGATAAAAAACTCTAATATTAAATTAAAAACTATTTTAGAAAGGTACTATTATAAAAATGAAAAAAATACTAAAGAATGTTTTGCTAAGTATCCTATTTATAAGTATAGGAATATTTGTAGGGTCTTATAACAAAAGCTTAATTAAAAATATCTTTAATAAAACAAATTCATCTGCAGAAAGTGTAGTAGAAAATTTTGTACAAGCAACCTATAACAAGGATAAATACACTATGGAAAAATGCTTAAGCCCAGACTTAAATGATATTGATAAGTTGAAGACATTTAAAGCAAAGGGTAGCAATATAGCATCAGATATACTCACTATATATGAACATTATCTTTATTACAAAAAAAATCCACCAAAAGAGCTTTCAGATGAAGATATGAATACACATGAGTTAGCCATGGATAAAATAGAAAAGGGTAATCTTGTTGAAGTTTATGTAGAGTTTCTTTTAAATGATGTAAATGCTAAAGCAAAAGATATGGGAGAAATATCCATAAGTGCTAAATCCCTAGTAGATGAGAAATCTTATGAAGGAAAAGACGCAGATAAAGACTATTTAGATATGGAATTTTCCATAACTCTTAATAATAATGATGATGTATCAACAGATGATGAGAGCATAGCCATTCAAAATAAAGAAGGAAAGTATTATATAGTTGATATGGATATGTAGTAATTGACAATGGGGGTATAAGGTGAGAAATAAAAAGAAATTAGAACAAGTTGACAAATCAAATATCAAGGGCCAAAGCAGAATACGAATATCTAAAAACAGTAAAAGTAATAAAAAAATAAAAGAAAACAAAGACAATAAAAACAATAAAAACAATAAAAATAATTTAAAAAGTAAACAAACAAAGAAAAATAAAAACAAGTCATGGATTTTTATAATAATAAGCTTATTTTTAGGTGTGGGGATAGGTTATTTTACTGAATTTAATATAAAAGATTTCATAGAAGACATAAGTAAATATAGAATAACCATAGTAAAGGTAGATGGTCAATCAGAAGAATTAGAAAATGATTCAAAAGAAGATTCCAAAACAAATACTTCTAAAAAAAGCAAACAATCAAATTCAGATAAAATTAATAAGGCCAAGAAGGCAATAATAAATTCATGTGGAAGTGACTTTAAAAATGTGGCTTATTCAGGAGAAGGTAAACATCCAACTAAAGGAGATGGAGAGTACTATATATTCAACATGGGTGAAGATGTAACAGGAGATATGATGTTTTACGTTGAAAAAGATACATATAAAGTATTTGAGTATTCTGTTGATGGGTACTTTGGAGAATATAGAAGAGGTGATTACAGTTCATTAGAATAGGGTAAGGAATAAGTATCTGCTATGATATAATTACATAAACTTACCAAAATAGTACTTTGAATTGTGGGAGGATTAAGACATGAAAAAATTAATATTAGCGCTAATAGTAGTATTAAGTCTAAGTACAGGATGCGCCAAAAATAATGAAAAAATAGAAGACACACCAAAGGAAGAAACCAAAAACTATGGAAATGAAGCTAATGGGGTTAAGGAAAAACCAGAAATAAAAGAAGAAAAAGACAATGACAGTGAAAAAACAGAAACAAGCAATACTTCAAATGATTCAGATACTTCAAATAAAAATGAAGAAAGTGAATATGAAAGAGGATACAAAGACGGATATAAAGATGGTTATTATAAGGCCAAAATAAATGATACTGGAGACGAACAAGTTATTAACAGTGAATATGACAGAGGATATTCAAAAGGATTTGACAACGGGTGGACACAATGTGTGACTGATGGAAAGGATTATGAAAGTAAAAAGAAAAAAGAGGAAAATGAAAACATTCCAAAATCAGATAACAATTAAATAGATCAATCTTGCGGTAGTGATAATTTATATTTATTAAATGATTATAAAGCATATTGCAAAGATTGTGGATTTGACTAGGATTATAATTAATAAAATATATATGTAAAATAATAAATATGAAATAGGGGTGTATCAAAAATGATACCCCCCTATTTTTATTTATTTTTATAATAAAATATAGCAACTTGAGTTCTATCTCTTAAGTTTAGCTTCTGAAGAATATTGCTTAGTGTATTTCTAATAGTGCCTTCACTTAAAAATAAACTATTGGCTATTTCCTTATTACTAAGCCCTTCTGCTATAAGAGTTATAACCTCTAATTCTTTTTGAGTAATTCCAAAGGAAGAAAAATCAGTTTGCTGATAATTATCAAGAAGTGAGGGGATTTTGGAGATAATATCATCACCAAAAACATTTTGACCAGTGTGTACTGCTCTTAGAGAAGGAACGATACATTCAAAATTTTGTTTTATAATATAGCCCTTAGCGCCTATGTTTAAGGCTCTTATTATATATTCATTGTCAGAAAAAGTAGTCAGAAATAGGATTTTTGCATTATTATCCTTTTTCAAAATAGTTTCTGCTGCCTCCAAACCTGTTATATCATCCATACGTATATCCATAAGTAGAATATCAGGATTTAGGCTATGATAAAGTTTAATTGCATCATTGCCATTATAGGCGGTTCCAACAACTTCAATATCATCTTCCGCTTCTAGTATGGTTTTTAGAGAGACACATACTAATTTATCATTATCAACGACTAATACACGCATAATTTACATAATCCTTTCTAATTAAAATTTTTAGGAACAGAGATAAATATTCTAAAACCATGGTCAGTGCTTATATGCAAGCTTCCACCCATGGAAGAAATCCTATCTGTTATATTTTTTATACCGATACCATTTTCACTATTGTACTTAATCTTATTGCCATTGTCATGAATAACTAGTTGATATAGAGAAGGATGTTCACGTACAAAAATTAGAACTTCAGTAGCATTAGAATGTTTTATAATATTGGATAAAGCTTCCTTTGTTATAGTAATAAAACTATACTTTATTTTATTTGTAGGAATTGACTCTAAGTCGTAATCCAGTTTTACAGGACAAAACTTGAAGTTATCAACTAATTGTTGCATTTCAATTTGAAGATCAATTGCATCCTCGTGTAAATCATGAACACTATTTCTAATACTATCCATAGCTTCTGAGAGAGTATCCTTTATAAGAGTAAGATTTAGATTAATGTTCTCATCTTTATTAGTAGCTAAAAGTGCTCCTGTTTGTAGTATACATCTAGATAGAAGATGACCAACATTATCGTGAATATCTCTAGCTATTCTGTTACGTTCCCTCAAAGTAGCTAAATTAACTTCATAATCTTGTTTTTCTAAAAGTTCTCTATTCTTTTTTTCAAACTTCATAGACAATTCCTTGGCATTGTCACTTACATGATAATAATTTTTTTTCACATACTCAAAAGATATAGTTCGATACTTTAGTATATAGCTTATAAAAGTATAAGCAAAAATTAAAAACATTGATAAAGTGTTTACTAAAGAGCTATGTATTAAAATAGGTAAAATAAAAATCAACCACAACCACTTAGTTCTATATAAGAACAAGTCATAACACATAAGAGGAATAAAATATAAAAAATCTGAACTTAAAAAACAGAAGCCTAAAAATGCGGCAAAAACTGTAATTAATACCTTGTTATTTTCGCTATAGCTAATAACTGAACTTAAAAAGACGCATATAAGTATAGGTACAATCAAATAAGCATCAGTTACATTGTATAAATAAATTGATAAAGAAATAAATAAAATTATAACCTTATCAATTACGCTATTATTCATATATAAATCACCTCAATTCACATTGGATTAAATTAGCAAGGAAAATTTTTCATTTATAAAATGATTTTAACATTAGATTAATACTACAACAATATTATTATTACATTTGTCATAGGTATTTTGGAGCCTAGTCACTTATTCATTATAACTAAATTTAATATAATAAAAGTATACAAAAGGAAAAATATGAAAATTAAAATATAAATAAGAAATTATTGGAGGAATAAGTATGGTTATAAATGTTAAAAACTTAGTAAAAAGATATGATGATTTATTAGCCCTAGATCATTTAAATTTAGAAGTAAAAGAAGGTGAAGTATTTGGGCTTTTAGGACCAAATGGTTCTGGCAAAAGTACAGCCATAAATTGTATCTTATCCTTACTAGAATACGACAAGGGAGACATACAAATTTATGGAAAACCAATGAGCCCACAAGCCTATGATATAAAAAGGAATATAGGAGTAATAATGCAAAATGTGGCTGTATTTGAAGAATTAACAGTATATGAAAATATAGATTATTTTTGTGGATTATATATTTTAGATAAGAACGCACGAAAAAAATATGTAGAAGAGGCAATAGAATTTGTTGGACTGGGAGATTATAGAAAGTTTTATCCTAAAAAGTTAAGTGGTGGATTATTAAGAAGATTAAATATAGCATGTGGAATAGCACATAAGCCAAAGTTAATTATATTAGATGAACCAACAGTTGCAGTAGATCCTCAAAGTAGAAATAACATTTTAGAAGGAATACAAAAACTAAACAAAGAAGGAGCAACAATTGTATACACATCTCACTATATGGAAGAAGTAGAACAAATCTGTACGAAAATTTCAATCATGGACAAGGGTAAGGTAATAGCAACAGGAAGTAGTGAAGAATTAAAAGGAATGATAAATTGTGGAGAGACAATAACAGTAGAAGTTTTTAGATTAGAAGATGAAGTTCTAAAGAATTTAAAAAAACTACCTAATATAACCTATGCACAACATAAAGACAATTATCTAGTAGTTAAATCTAGTAAAGGCAAAAATAATTTGTCAATTGTAATAGATTACCTAAGAAAGAATAATGTGCAAATAGGAAAAATTTACTCAGAACCACCTACACTAAATGATGTTTTCTTAGAAATCACAGGAAAAGAATTAAGAGATTAAGGAGGTAAAAAAATGTTTTATCATAATTTCAAATATAGAATTAAGTGTATTACAAGGGATAAGAATATGATGTTTTGGACATTATTATTTCCAATTCTACTGGCAACTTTATTTAATCTATCTCTTTCAAATATCTCCAATGCTGAGGATTTTTCCCCAGTAAATATAGCTATTGTGAAGGAGGGAGAATACTCTAAAAATAAGGAATTTATAAATACAATAAATTCCCTTTCAAAAGAAGAAAGTGATGATCCCTTGTTTAATATTAAATATACCTCAAAAGCTAAGGCAAAGGATTTATTAGACAATAATAATATAGATGGATATTTATACTTTGATAAAGATATAAAAATCATAGTAAAAGATAAAGGAATAAACCAAACAATAATTAAAAGTTTTGTAGATGAATACAAACAAACAGAATCTACAATAAAAACAATTATGAAAGAAAATCCAAGTGCAATACAAAGTGTAGGAATAGATAATTTATTTGAAAAAACAGATTATATAAAAGAAGTATCAGTAAGTAAAACACCCACAGATGAATCTATAAACTATTTTTATACTCTTATTGCAATGGCATGTTTATATGGTGGATTTTTAGGACTTAAAGAAATATCTCAAATTCAAGCTAACCAATCTTCACAAGGAGCTAGAGTTAGTGTAGCACCAGTCCACAAATTAAAAACTTTTATGGCATCTATGGCAGCTGCTACTACAGTTCAATTATTTGATATTTCAGTACTTATGGCATATCTTTGCTTTATATTAAAAATAAGTTTTTCTAATCAAATAGGATATATATTATTAGCATGTGTTATAGGAACTATTACAGGAGTAACATTTGGAATATTTTTAGGAATAGTACTAAAAAAATCAGAAGGCATTAAGGTAGGTATATTAGTTGGAGCTACTATGACAATGTCATTTTTAGCAGGTATGATGTACGACAAAATGAAATATATTATAAACTCAAAAATGCCTATACTAAGTTATCTTAATCCAGTAAATTTAATAGCCGATTCATTTTACTCATTATACTATTATGATACAACAACTAAGTTTTTTATAAACATGGGAGTGCTTTGTATATTATCAGTTATTTTTAGTGGAACTACCTATTTAGTTTTAAGGAGGCAAAAATATGCAAGTTTATAAAGCTTTTTTTAAAGTTATTCATAAGAATTTAAGTCAAATTTCAATATATATAGTAGTATTTGTAGTTTTCGCAATAGCACTTGGAAGCACAAAGCAAAGTCCCAATGATATAAATTTTGAAGATACTAAAGTAAATATAGCATTTATTAATCAAGATGAAGACACAAAAATTGTGGAGGGATTAAAAAAATATCTTAGCACTAATACAAATATAGTAAGTATTGGAACAACAAAAGAAGAATTACAAGATGCACTTTATTTTAGAGAAGTTGAGTATATTGTAACAATACCTAAAGGATTTACAGGGGAAATATTAAGTAACAATACAAAAGTAAATATTGAAAAAACTACAATTCCAAACTCAGTAAGTGAAGTATATATAGATAACTTAGTAAATAGATATTTAAACACAGCTAAAAAATATAATCTGGCATTGGGAAATATATCTCAGTCAGATCTTGTAAAGTATATAAATAAAGGCTTGGACTATAGCACAAAGGTAGAGGTAAGTACTTATGAAAGTGGATATGTAAGCAATATAGGATGCAAAAATTATTATAACTATTTCGCTTATTCAATATTTGCAATATTAATACTAGGAGTAACAGCAGTTATGCTAACCTTTGAAAATAAGGATTTAAAAATGAGAAATTTATCTTCCGCATTAACAATGAGAAGCTTAAATTTCCAACTGGTATTAGGAAATATTAGTTATGCTGTAGTAACGTGGATTATTATGATACTAGCAAGTTTTGTAATGTATAAAGGATATATGCTTAGTATGAATGGATTATTATTTTTAGTAAATTCTTTTATATTTACTTTAGCAGCATTAAGTATAGGTTTACTGATCTCAACATTTGTAAAGAGCAGAAGTGCCATGTCAGCAGCAGCCAATGTAGTGTCTTTAGGATTTTGTTTTATAAGTGGAGTATTTGTACCACAAATGTATTTAGGAGAAACAGTAATTTCAATAGCAAAGTTTAACCCTACTTACTGGTATATAAAAGCTAATGAAGAAATATCAGTTTTGGTTAATTTTAATATGGATAATCTAATTCCTATAATTAATAGTATGTTAATTGTACTTGGATTCGCCATTGCCATATTATCAGTAACTCTTGTAATTATGAAACAAAAAAAAATTAGTAATTAATAGAAATAAGGCGTGGCGATCGTGGTTGATTGCCACGCCTCTCTTTTTTATAATAGTTTGTACTAAACATGCTCACTTGTGAGTTGATATTTTAGTCAAAGTCATTATTAAAATCAATAAGATGTATATATAATATGCAAATTTATAAATTTCACTTGATAAAGCAACAACTTAATGCTAAAGTTAAGTTGTTGGTATCTATGGAAAAAATATATTTTAATGCTAGGAATATTACTTTTGTAAAATAACCAAGAAGTATGCATTATGTTTCAACATTTTTTATAGAAATACCTTAATTAATATCTTTAGGGGTACATAATTAACTATGAGATGAATTAACAGTCTATAGTTTAAGTGATTTATATTGTTTAATTTAGGAGGTACTTAAAATGAAAAGAAACTTTAAAAATATAGCATTATGGAGTAATGTTACGGAAGAAGATTGGAATAGTTGGAAATGGCAAATTTCTAATAGAATAACTACAATAGAGGAATTGGAGAAGGTTGTAAATCTTACAGATGATGAGAGATATGGAATCGTTACTAGCCTTAAGAAGCTTAAAATGGCTATAACTCCTTATTATGCAACCCTAATTAATCCTGATGACCCTAATTGTCCAATTAGAAAACAAGCAATCCCAACGATTCATGAATCTGAAAAATTAGAATGCGACAGACTAGATCCTTTACATGAAACTCTTGACTCTCCAGTTCCTGGACTTACACACAGATATCCAGATAGAGTACTCCTTCTTATTACTGAACAATGTTCTATGTATTGTAGACATTGTACAAGAAGGCGCTTTGCGGGACATGGAGATAAATCTTTGTCAAAGAAAAATATCTTAAAATCTATTCAATATATAAAAGAACATAAGGAAGTAAGAGATGTTTTATTGTCTGGTGGTGATGCATTGTGTATTTCTAATGAAAGGCTTGAATTTATATTGAAAGAATTAAGAGCAATCCCTCATGTTGAAATTATAAGAATAGGAACTCGTGTTCCGGTTGTTATGCCACAACGAATAACTGAAGATTTATGTAATATGATTAAAAAATATCATCCAGTTTGGATTAATACACATTTTAATCATCCTAACGAAATAACGGATGAATCAAAACTTGCTTGCAATAGGATTGTGAATGCAGGAATACCACTAGGGAACCAGTCAGTGCTATTGAAAAATATAAACGATTGCCCATCTATTATGAAAGAACTTGTTCACCAATTAGTAATGAATAGAGTAAGACCTTATTATATATATCAATGTGATTTATCTGAAGGTATTGAACATTTTAGAACATCAGTATCTACAGGAATTGAAATTATAGAGCTACTACGTGGTCACACTTCTGGATTTGCAGTACCAACTTTTGTAGTTGACGCACCTGGAGGAGGAGGTAAAATACCGGTGAACCCACAATATGTAATTTCTCAATCTCCAGAAAAAGTTATCCTAAGAAACTACGAGGGTGCTATATGTGCTTATACTGAACCAACCGATAAAACCCGTGAATGTCAAGATTGTGGTATATGTGAAAAGCATAAGGACGATGATTATAAAGGACTAGAAAAACTTTTTAAAAATGAACGTATTTCCCTAACACCAGCTAGTAATGTTCGATTAAATAGAAGGAGGGAATTTAATGAAGCTAATGAAGAACTTACAATCTAATATTGAAAATAATTATTATACAGTAATAGATAATACGAAAATTTGTGTAGATAATGTTAGTGAACGTGTAAAAATACTTAATTCAAGTAATATTTCCGTTCAGTCTTTAAAAAAAATAATATGTTTTGCATCAAGTCAACAGATGGGTAAAATTATATGTAATAGCGATATAGAGAATTCAGAATTACTAATTGAGGCAGGATTTTGTGTAGAAGGAAAAATAGATGGATTTTTTAAGGGAAAAGATGCATTATGTATGTCATATTTCATTGACAGTAAGAGAAAAGTCAGTATTGATTCAGTGCAAAAAGATATCTTGATTGATCGAAGCTTAAATATACAAAATACATATAGTAAAAGTAGCAATAATATTTCAACATATAGCATTAGGACGGCTATGCCAAAAGATATTGGTCAGATTATTGAATTATTTTCAACAGTATTTTCTACATATCCAAGTCCTGTCTATGATGAGAACTTTCTAAAAGAAACTATGAATGGAAAAGTTTTATATAAAGTTGCTGTATTAGAAGGAAAAATAATTGGAATTGCTTCAGCTGATATGGATACAGATAATTTAAATGCAGAAATCACTGATTGTGCTACATATCCTGAACATAGAGGAAAAGGTATATTATCAAATATTATATATCAGTTAGAAGAGGATCTTAAAAAGATGAACTTTATTACTTTATATAGTTTGTCAAGATCAGTAAATCCAGGTATTAATATGGTATTAAGTAAACATAATTATAAATATACAGGTAGATTAATAAATAATTGTAATATATGTGGTGCATTTGAAGATATGAATATTTGGACTAAAAATATCAATAGTAGGTAATACAGAAAAAATAACCTCTTTGTCATTATGCATCTTCCTTAATATATAGCAAGTTTTGTAATGTATAAAGGATATATGCTTAGTATGAATAGACTATTATTTTTAGTAAATTCTTTCATATTTACTTTAGCAGCATTAAGTATAGGTTTATTGATCTCCACATTTGTAAAGAGCAGAAGTGCCATGTCAGCAGCAGCCAACGTAGTATCTTTAGGGTTTTGTTTTCTAAGTGGAGTATTTGTACCACAAATGTATTTAGGGTAAACAGTAATTTCAATAGCAAAGTTTAACCCTACTTACTGGTATATAAAAGCAAATGAAGAAATATCAGTTTTAGTTAATTTTAATATGAATAATCTAATTCCTATAATTAATAGTATGTTAATTGTACTTGGATTCGCCATTGCTATATTATCAGTAACTCTTGTCATTATGAAACAAAAAAATTAGTAATTAATAGAAATAAGGCGTGGTAATCATGATTGATTACCACGCCTTTCCTTTTTAGAGTTATGTATTAAGATTGTACTCTAAAAGGTCATTTATAAGGGTTATATTCTAGTTTTATTGAGATATTATATCTTCTATTAAGTTTAAAAAATCAAGAAATTTCTATTTTATTGAAGGAAAATCCATACAAATAGCAAATTATATTGTATAAATAAAAAAAAATAAAAATAAAAAAAAATAAAAATGAATGATAATGAGGAAGAAATTATTTGGAGGTAAATATATGATTTTTAATGCCAAAAAAAATGAAACATTTATTATACATTTTATTAAACATGCAGTAATTTTAATAATATTTTTAATGATTTTAGGAATAAATAGTTCAACATTAAATATTGATATGCAAAATAAGAATATGCATGATTTAATATCAATATTATCTCTGATGATGTACTTTGTAGCAATAATATCATCATTATATTATTATATGTTAAAGAAAAATAATGAAATAATCTTCTATCTAATTTACTTTGTTATTGCATTTTTTTTACATCTCTCAAATCAAACAATATGGATTAATATTCAAGATGAACATTTACTGATTAATTTATTTATTATGAACAAAATGCTTATATTAATGACTATTATGCCAAATACAAAATTTAAAAATAAAATTTTGAATGGAAAGTTTATTTTTACTTTTTGTATGGCATTAACATGCTTAATATTATCTTACATAGAATTATCACTTATTATTAATGAAACCTTAATTACAAATTATGTTATGCAAATTATATTTATTTTGGGAGATATAATTTACATTTATGCTTCGATTACATATTTAAAAGAATTCAAAAAAACAAAGGATTATATTTATATTTTATGGACAGTTTTTTTGTTAAGTAGATGTTTGAAAAATTTCTATACATTAATATTTTACAATGGAAATATGGAAAATAATAAATATGCTATTATATCATTACTAATTATGTATATCGGATTAATTATATATAGTATAGGTATATTAATTATAAGTAACACAGAAGTAAATAATAAATTAAAAGATATGCAAGATTTAGATGTATTTTATAATATATTAGATAATGAATTTATGAATATAGAAATGTATTTTTTTGATAAAAATTTGAATCTTATTTATGCAAATAAAGCATCAAGAAAGCAATATGAAATTAATGAAAATAATATGGACTCATTTAAATATTTAGAAGAAAGATGCAAAGAAAAATTTGAAGATGTGGATGAAAAGTATAAATCTATCATATTAGAATCAATAAGAACAAATAAAAGATGGAAAGGTATAATTTCTAAAGGTAATAAGAATGAGGTGTTACTAGATATAAAACCACAAGTTAGCAAAGAATATGGTGAAATATACGTTGTTCAAATTGATTATAATAAAGAAATGATAAAATTAAAGAAAGAAGTAGAAGAAAAAAATAGAATATTTGATGTAATAACTGAAAAAAGTGGAGATCTAATAATAATTATAGATAAAGATAAAAGAATTAAGTATGCGAATAAAGAAGCCTATAAGTTATTAGGATATGAAGAAAATGAAATAATTAATCTAAAAATAAAAGATATAGTAATGGATAGTTGTAACTACAACTATAATTGTCAAGAGAAAAAGATATTTGGAGAATTACATTTAATATGTAAGGATAAAAAAATTATAGCTGCAGAAACATTGGGAACGCCAATTAAAGATGAAGGTTGGATATTTATGTCTAGAAATATTACATATAGAAAAGAGTTGGAATTATTAAAAGATGAAAATGAAAAGATTAAAGTTCATCAGCAACTAAAAAATGATTTTTTTGCAAACTTGTCTCATGAATTAAAAACACCTTTAAATATTTTTTATTCTATTATACAACTATTAGATTTGAATTTAGATAAGAAAGAAAATGAATTTAAATTAGTATATGAAAAATATAACAATGGACTGAAAATAAATTTTTATAGAATGCTTAGAATGATTACAAATTTGATTGATTTAACAAAGTTCGATTCAAATTTTAAAGAAGTTAACTTTAATAATTATGATATAGTAAAATTATGTGAAGACGTTACCATGTCCGTTATAACCTATGCACAACAAAAAAATATTGAAATTATATTTGATACAGAAGAAGAAGAACATATAATGAGATGCGATGGAGAATATATGGAAAGAATTTTACTAAATCTTCTTTCAAATGCAATTAAATACACTCCTAAAGAGGGAGAAGTATTTGTTAATTTAATTTTTAATGAAGATTATGTACAAATAAAGGTAAAAGATAATGGTATAGGTATC